>PBKX01000001.1 GCA_002722215.1 Flavobacteriales bacterium
GGGGAAGTGTTTAACTGGTTAATTTGGGATGCTTCTACAGACACATATTATCAAGCTGATGCTGTTTACGACGAGTCATATGATGATACAAATCAGTTTGCAATAGGCGGCGAATCAGGAATTTTAGATCTTGTAGCAAGAACACTATATGCTCAAGAAATTGAGCTGCCAGCAGGCTGGGGGCTATACTCTACTTTTATTTCACCTGAGGATGGCTCTTTAGAGACAGTCTTGTCAGGGGTTGTTGATGATTTAGTTATTATGAAAGATGAAACAGGCTCTGTTTACTGGCCATTACTAGGAATGAACTTTATTGGTTCTTTGACAGATGGAGAGGGGTATCAGATTAAAATGGGTGCAGGTAATTTGTTAGAAATAGAAGGAGATTTAATCCCGTCGGATTATGACATGTTTATGCCAGCGGGCTGGAGTTACATTGCATATTTACATCAGGAAGCATTTGGTGCAGAATCTATGATGACGCCACTAGCAGACAATCTGGTTATCTTGAAAGATGGAGCAGGTTCTGTTTACTGGCCATTTATTGGTGTGAACGCACTTGGCGGCGGCTCAGGAATGATGATGCCGGGCTTAGGTTATCAGATAAAGGTTTTAGAGGATGTCACATTCTCTTATCCCGCTGTTGAGGAAGCGGGTAGATTTGCAGAAAGCCCGACTCCAATTTATCCTTTGACTAAGTTTGCAAAATCGACCAATACAGGAACCAATATGACTATAGGTATTCCTGTTGATTCTTGGGAAACTATTCCTGACGAGGGCGATGAAATTGCTGCATATGCAACAAACGGAATGTTGGTTGGTAGTGTAACATATACAGGTTCATCAACAGCCTTAACTGTTTGGGGAGATGATAAGACTACAGATGAGTTAGACGGCTTATTAGATGGAGAAGAAATATCATTTGAAATTTGGAGAAAATCAGATGATAGAATAGACGAGTTGAAGATTGACACATGGAGAGAAGGTAATAATGTTTATAGTGATAATGGAATTGCTATTGTTGGAGATATTTCAACAGTTGTTTCGGGACTAGGGTATGCACTGTATCCAAACGTTCCAAATCCATTTGGTTCTGCAACATCTATTAGCTTCTTTACTCCTGAGTCAGGAGATGTTAAGATCGGTGTTTATGATATGCTAGGAAATTTAGTAAAAGAACTTACTAATGAGACTTATGATGCTGGCATGTATATGTTAGAGTTTANATCGGACGATGTTTCTGCAGGAACATACTTTATACGTATGACAGCAGGNGGGTTCTCAGTTACTAACACAATGAGTGTGGTAAAGTAAACTAGCATATATTTAAATGATGTATGCACTAAAAAATATTTTGTTGCCAAAAATCTGGATTTGCTTATTTCTATTTTTAGGATTAAATATATGCGCACAAAATGACACAATATACTTATCNGATACAATTATTTCTTCTGTAAGAATCCTTGGTGAGGATGAAGATTTTTTAAAATACTCNTTTATTGAAGAAGATAAAAAAAAAACNATGTTTGTCTCTTTGACAGAAATAGATAGAATTGTATTTGAAAATGAAAAGATAGAAATTTTTTGTGATTTGATATCAAGAAAAAAATTTTTAGGAACAGATGAAACAATTGCAATAAANTATGGAAAAAGAGATGATGTTTGGGTTGATGAAAAAATATATACTTTAATAACAAAAGATTTAAAAAAATACAATTCTATTATTGATGCATTAAATTATATGGGAAGCGAGGGCTGGAAAACAATTAATTCATATAGTACATCGAGAGAATCATATACCATAGAACACTATATATTAAAAAAAGAAATAACAAAATAAAAACTTGAGACTATGAAAAAANTCACTTTATTTTTAATTTTCGGACTGTTTAGTTCTTCTACACTATTAGCNCAATTAGTTGATTGTGACTGTGGCANTCGCTATGAAACAGAAATATTCAACGATATTTTAATAGAGGAAAATGTGATATATTCAGAACCATATAATTTAGCAATGGATATATATATGCCACATCCAGATTTAGATGTATGTACAGATCGACCACTTATTATTTTAGCTCATGGAGGCTCTTTTATTGGNGGATCTAAAACAAACCCCACAATGGTNGATTTATGTGAAACATTTGCAAAAAGAGGATATGTTGCAGCATCAATTAANTATAGATTAGCTACAAATTCTACTGTTTTAGGTCCAATATCAGGNTTNTTTTGGATGACAAATTTAGAAAATGGAATAAAAGTAATTTATAGTGCGATGACAGATGCTAAGGCNGCTGTTCGGTTTTTTAGAAAGGAATTTGGAGAATCNGGAAATCCATATGGCATTGATCAAGATCAAATTTGGATGGGTGGNAACTCTGCAGGAGCCTGTTTAGGACCACATATGAATTACATTAATAGCGTTGATGAATTTGTGTCAGGGATTGATGATAGTGGACAGAATTATGCCATNGAATTAGCAAATGACAACGGAGGAATAGAAGGAAATAGTGGAAATGATGGGTACTCATCGGCTATTAGTGGCATGATTAATTTAGCAGGAGCTTTACATACCACTGATTGGCTTGATGAATCAGACCTAACCCCGATTGTTAGTTGTCATGGAACAGAGGATGAAACTGTTCCAGATGAATGTGGAACTATTTTAAATAGCCCAACAAATTTAACAGCTTGTGGAAGCATGGCAATACACCCAATTATATCAGATTATGGCGCTTCAAATGATTTGTTAGTTTATGATGGGGCGGCGCATTGTCCATGGGATTTGAATGCTAGTGACAAACAACAAATGATTGACTTTGTTACGTCTTTTGTGTATCAAAATATTGATTGCAACAGCACTATTTTAGCGGCCCCTCCAATATCTAAACAAGTTATTTATAGTACAGATATTTTAGGAAGAGAAGTAAACAAAAACCATTTCGGGTTTCTTTTTCAGGTCTATAATGATGGCAGTGTTAATAAACAATATGTTATAGGTCCCAAATAATATTTTAATAATGTTATCTTGACAAAAGATGACAAATTTTCAAATATATAAAGCATCTGCCGGATCAGGAAAGACTTATAGTTTAGTTAAAGAATATATTAAAAGAGCTTTATCAAATCCCGATAAAATATCACATAAATCGCTATTAGCAATTACCTTTACCAATAAAGCTGCTAGCGAAATGAAAACGAGGATTATAGACTCTCTTTTTCACTTCTCAAATGGGCAGAGAATTAAAGACATTTCTTGTCAAACAATGTACAGTGATTTAAAATTGGAGTTAGGATATAACGACGATCAATTAACTAAACGGTCCAAAACAGTTTTATCAGCAATATTGCATTACTATAGTTTTTTTTCAGTTTCTACAATTGATAAATTTATTCACGGCATTCTTCGTGGATTTACATATGAGCTAGATTTACCCTCCAATTTTGAAGTTGAATTAGAGAATGAAAAAATTATTCACCAAAGTATTTCATCGCTATTAGATGATGTCGGGATAGACTCAAATTTAACGACAAACTTAATCAATTATTCTGCATATAAAATCAAGGAAAATAAAAATTGGGATATAGAAAAAGATTTATTTAAAATAAGTAAACAATTATTTAAAGATGACTCAGATATTATAATTTCGAATTTAATAGATATAAAAAAAATCAAAGAAACACAGAGAAAGATTGCTATTTATATTAAGCATTTTGAGTCAAAAATCTATCAATTCTATGTAGAAATAAAAAAACACANTTTAGGTATACCGGCGGATGTTTTTATATATAAAGANCTTCCTAATTATTTAAATAAGATTAAACAAAAACCATATANCGACATAGTAATATCAAAAAGATTAACCGAATCTATACAGAGAAATAATTGGTATAAAAAAACAGAAACGACTCTTAATAAAGCAAAAGTTGATNGAATTTCAGAATCTCTGTGTCAAACATTGAGCATATTAAAACAGTTCATAGANTCAGACTANNCAAAATATCTTTTTTATAGAGAATGCTATAGGTCTCTTTTCTTGGNTTCTGTTTTAAACAAGATCAATCAAAAAATCAATAACATTAAACAAGAAAATAATATTATTCATATTTCAGAGTTTAATCAGATTATACTTAATTTCTTAAAGGAAAGTCCCACACCTTTTATTTTTGAAAAAGCAGGATTAAGGTACATGCATTATTTTATTGATGAGTTTCAAGACACATCTACAATACAATGGAATAATTTAGTCCCATTATTAGAAGAAGCTCTTTCTGTTGGTGGATCATGCTTAATTGTAGGAGATGGAAAACAGTCTATTTATCGCTGGCGGGGCGGNGAGGTCTCACAGTTTTTAAATTTATGCAATATTGAAAAATCAAATCAGCAAATTTCTTTCCCAAGAACCATACAATCTTTAGNAAAGAACTATAGAAGTGGAACAAGAATCGTTAAGTTTAATAATAGGTTCTTTTCATTTTTGTCTAAAAATCTAACAGNTCCATATCATGACTTATATCATAAATTAAATCAAGAGCCATATTGCTCAAAAGAAGGGNATGTTTCACTATCTATTTTGGATCCACGAGAATTAGACATNGTAGATGAAACATTAAAAAGAATATATAAATATGTTGTAGATAGTATNAATAGTANTTTTTTGTTTTCAGATATAGTGGTATTAACTAGAAGNAATAAAGAAGTTGCAAAAATAGCTNCGTATTTAACAGAGAATGGTGTCCCCATTATTTCTTCAGAGTCATTGTTATTAAAAAATTCACCGACAGTTCAATTTATTATTGATAATTTAAGAATTATTTTAGATGANTCAGATTTTTTAAGTAAGGCAAAGTTTCTAATCTACTTAATAAATCACAATATTATTGAGTTAGATAATTCGTGTAAACATTCTTTCGTTTCTGATGTTTCAAAAACAGACAATCNAAAACTNGAAAATTTTTTAATTAGCTATAATATAGGATATAGTTTTAATAAGTTGTTNCGATTGAATATTTATGAGCTAGCTGAAAATTTAATTCGGTTATTTAAATTAGATAAAAGACCGAATTTATATTTNTCTTTTTTACTTGATTTTATTTTCGATTTTTCTGTTAATCAAAGCAACTCGATTAGTGATTTTTTAAATTTTTGGGAGCAGAAAAAAGAGACGGCATCTATTGTTATTCCCCCAGGCATTAATGCTGTGGAAATTATGACGATTCACAAATCTAAGGGGCTACAATTTCCAATTGTAATTTTTCCATTTGCAAACTGGAAAGAAGATCTTGGAAAAGACAACAAATGGTTTAATTTAAACACACTTTTCGAAGATAATCAGTCAAAACTAAATATTGCCACATTATTACCATTAAAAAAAGAACTTCAAAATTGGCCGATGCCATTTCCGGAGGAGTATTTGAAGCATAAAAAGGATGTTTTATTAGACACAATTAATCTTTTATATGTAGCCATGACCAGACCAAAAGACCGGTTATATATTATTAGCAATTCAGACACCAAAAAAGGAGGAGTATATAAGTATTTTGAATCCTTTATAAAAGAACACGATCCTCTTAATACTAATTTAGACTTCCTTAGTGAAGGAGTCGCCTCAAACTCTACTTTGTCATATGAAGACACAGCTTACACGTCTTCTTTATCGTTTATTTCAGAACCTTGGAGAGCACGTGTAAGGATAAGAAAAAACAACTTTTTTAAAAAAAAATATACTGCAGAAGATTCTCTTTATTGGGGTGATTTAATGCATGAAATAATGGAAAATGTTGAAAAAAAAGAAGATATTATGCTTGTTTTGTCATCTATGAAAATTGCAGAAAAACATGGACAAAAAACAGCTGATAGAATCTATTTGCAGATCACTAGAATAATAACAAATAAAAGAGTTGCACATCTATTTAACTCAAATTTAAAAGTATTTTCAGAAACGAATATTCTTTCTCCAGATGGTCAAGTTTATCGACCAGACAGAGTTGTTATATCGGCTTCCAACACTGCCAATCTAATAGATTATAAAACTGGGAAGGAAAAAAAATCGGATTATCACCAAATGTCAGAATATGAAAATATTTTATTACAATTAGGATATACACGAATAAAAAAATACTTAATTTATCTTACAACTGGGGATATAAAGGAGTTAAAATGAGAGAAAATTTTTTATTTAAAATATCAAGTGTTTTATTTTCAGAATATGCAGATAAATTATCAGAGCTGGTGATTGTCCTCCCTTCAAGACGGTCCTCTATTTTTCTTTCTCAAGAATTTTCTCAATTTATTTCCCGTCCAATTTGGCTGCCTAAATTCTTCTCGATAGAGGATTTTATATTTAGTGTTAATAATTTAAATCGGGTTAGTAGCTTAGAATTGTTTTTTGAGTTTTATTCTGTATATAAACAACATGTGGATAATCCCCACACACTTGAAAGATCTTATAAGTGGGCAGGCACTCTACTAGAAGATTTTAATGAAATAGACAAGTCCTATGCTAATTATTCAGATTTGTTTGACTATTTGTCTGACGTGAAACGTATTGAAAATTGGTATTTAGATATCAATTCTAGTAAAAATAAAATCGATGATTATTTATCATTTTTTAAAAAGTTCAATGTCATTTATAAAAGTTTGAAAAAAAATTTATTGGATAAAAATATAGCATATTCAGGACTTGCACAACGAATCCTGGTTGACCAGCTTGATCAAATTAAACTCTGGTTAAAAAAACAAAAAAAACAAAAAATTATATTTATAGGCCTAGATGCCCTTACCATATCACAGGAAAAAATTATAGATTATTTGATTTCATATAATTTATGTGATATTTTTTGGGATACAGATGAGTATTTTGTTAATAATCGACAACAAGAGTCAGGAAAATTTATCAGAAAATATATAAAAAAATGGCCCCAAAAATTTATTCATACAGATAATGCTTTTTTGAACAAAAAAAAAGAAATTGAGATTATTGGAGTGACAAAAAATGTGAATCAAGCAAAGCTATTAGGTAGTCTGTTAAAGAAAAAAAAATATAATAAAAAAGACATAAAAAAGGTTGGTGTTATTTTAGCCAATGAAGATTTGTTGTTGCCAGTATTAGAGTCAATTCCAAATCAGATACAAAATATAAACATTACCATGGGCTATAAGCTATCTCATCATCCCATTGTTGCGATATTTTACGATCTATTGAGTCTATATTCTAGCAAGAAAATTAATACTACAGGCGCTGGTTCAACACAATACTTAAATCAATATTTGTTTCAATTTTTCAACAACCCTTATTTCCAGTTATTGTTATTAAAAAATGGAGGGGAGTTAAATCAGGAATTAATCCATAAATTAAAATTTTCAAATTCAGGGTATACAGGTTTAGATGAGATAGAGGAAATAATGTCATCGAACAACAATATAAAATTAAATAGTATTTTGTTTGGTGAGATAAACACAGGATTAGAAGTAATTATATCTTTTTTAAACGTAACAGAGATGTTATTGGATTTCATCGGAGATGACAATGAATATCAAATGATTGAAAAAGAATGCTTGCTTGAAATAGAGCAAAGTTTACTAGTTTTTAAGTTGTTCTTAGAAAAAAGCAACGAAAAAATTAATATAAGCTTATTCAAAGTCTTGTTTCAGAATATTATAAGATCTCTAAAATTACATTTTTCAGGAGAGCCATTAAATGGGATTCAAATTATGGGGCTATTAGAATCTAGAACAATTGATTTTGATGAGGTTTTTATTTTATCCTCAAATGAATCATACCTCCCCCCCCCTTCAAAAACCAATAGCTTTATCCCCTTTGATGTAAAATTAAAATTTAATATTAGAACGGCGTTAGATCTAGATGCGATATATGCAAATCATTTTTTTAATTTAATCAAAAGACCCATACAAACTCATATTATTTATAATCAAGACACTTCTTATTCTGGAGAGCGAAGTCGATTTATTAATCAGCTAGTATATGAATTTAAGCCAATAGCACAAGAAGGGATTAATATCAGGGAACACCTATCTGTTGATAAGTTTTTTGTAGACAAGGCCAGTAGTCCCTCTATATTTGATATAAAGGATAATTATATTTTAAATAAACTATTATCTATTTGTCGGTCGGGTCTTTCTCCGAGCACTATCAATATGTATAATTATTGTAAGACACAATTTTATTTTGAGAAAATAATTGGTGTTAGTGCCCCAAAAGATGAAGATGGTATTTTGGAGGGATCTAAAATAGGATCAGTTATTCACCGGGTGCTAGAGAGGTTATATTATCCATATTTAAATATTTATTTGGATAATCAAATAATGAAAAATATAAAAAATTTAATTGTCCAAGAGATTAAAAGTGCATTAGACTATTATCATATTAAAAATATAAAAACAGGCAAAAATGTTATTGCAATTGCTGCCATTACTAGGATTGTTGAGAATTTTATTTCTCATGAATCGGAACAGGTCTCACATGGAAATAAGATTATGATTAAGTTCTTAGAACATGAAACCCCCACATTTATGTTGAAAACAAATTTATTTAATGAGATTAAAATAGATGGAGAAATAAATTTAAAGGGGCATATTGATCGAATAGATATTTTTAATGATTGTTATCGAATTATTGATTATAAAACGGGTTTTGTAAAAAACAGTGATTTACAAATTGAACAAATGGAAGAGATTAGCTCTAGCCCAAAAGTGCTTCAGTTATTACTATATGCATGGTTATTCTGGAAGGAGTCTAAAAAAAAACATATATCTATTTTGGCTGGCGTGATTAATCTCCGAGCTAAAAGTTTTGAGTTTAATAAATGTTGTGTGAATAAAACGTTTGAAATTTCTAACGACACATTGATAGAGTTTGAAAATCAATTAGAAAAAATATTTTTCGAAATGTTTAATCCTGAGCAGGGTTTTCAGCATCTTGATCGACAAGACAAGTGTCGGTTTTGTGATTAGTATAAAAAATTAGTATAAGGGTATTTCTCAGACTGAATTTGAGCTATTATTTCATATAATTTAGATTTAAATTTTGCCAGGTTCGTTTTTTGAGTTGAAGAAATAAAAACCGTGTGTTGATTCTTTTTGGACATCCATGTTTTTTCCCAGTATGCAAGAGATAAGTTTTCTCGCTGTATCGGAGTTAAATCATCAGGATCTTTTTTAACATATTCAAATTGGTCAATCTTATTAAATACAATCATGGTTTGTTTTCCAACGCAATTTATGTCAAGCAATGTTTTTTCGACCGCTTCAATGTGTTTCTCAAAATTTGGATTTGAAATATCTACAACATGTATTAGTAAATCAGACTCGTGCACCTCATCTAATGTAGACTTGAAAGATTGTATAAGTTGTGTAGGAAGCTTCCGAATAAAGCCAACAGTGTCGGACAATAAAAAGGGCAAATTTTGAATCACAACCTTTCTCACAGTTGTGTCTAGGGTGGCAAATAATTTGTCTTCCGCAAAAACATTTGATTTACTTATCAGATTCATAATAGTAGATTTTCCCGCATTTGTGTAGCCAATCAATGATGCTCGAATTAATTGATTTCGACCTTTTCTTTGGGTGCTCATTTGTTTATCTATTTTTTTTAATCGCATTTTTAGCAATCCAATTTGCTGACGTATAATTCTTCTATCTGTTTCTATTTCTTTTTCTCCGGGCCCCCGCATACCAATCCCACCCTTTTGCTTGGAAAGGTGTGTCCACATATTTGTTAATCTTGGAAGTATGTATTCATATTGAGCTAGTTCTACCTGAATTTTGGAAATAGCAGTTTTTGCATGTGAGGCAAAAATAGAAAGGATCAAATTGGTCCTATCTATAATCTTACATTTCAGTATTTGTTCTAAATTTTTTTGTTGAGAAGGTGATAGTTCATCATCAAAAATAGCTGTATCAATATTATGTTTTTGTACAAAATCATGAATTAGAAAAACTTTCCCTTTACCTAAAAAGGTCTTTGGATTAATTCGAACAAGTCGTTGTTTAAAAACTTTTACCACAGACCCTCCTGCAGTATCGGCCAAGAATTGTAATTCTGCGAGGTATTCAGAAATTTCAAAATCTGATTGTGAGGGTGTTATTGCACCAATTAAAACAACTCTTTCCAACTAGAATATATCAAGATTTTTTTTTCCTTGCCTCAATAAAACTTTGTATAAATGTTATTAAAGCCAATAATGAAGTCAACAACATAATCAAAATTCGAATTGTTGCAATTGTATCGGATCTGTCAAGTGCTCCGTTTAGTGGCATAAATAATGAAACAAAAATCATTAGTGTAAATAACACAACTAGATGAGCAATTGTTTTATTTTCTTTTTTTAATCCTGCCCCTAGAATCAACAAAATTATTCCGAAAACAAAAGGAATTAATGAAGTTAAAGACCCACTTGTTCCTGCAGAAAACAAAAAGGGAGATGCGCCCCATGCCCCTAAAAAAATTAATACTAGACTATTTAAAAAGTTTGATTTATAAGGATTCATGGTAATTATTTTGAACCAAATTAATGATTATTGTTTAATAAAAAAAGGATAATCTAATAAAGGAGTAGAATAAATTTGAAACTCAAAAAATCACTTTGGCATAACATTTGTTTCTGTATAGTTATAATAAAATTAAAACACGTTGCTATGAAACATATAACTATCTTTTGTTGGCTAATATATTTATTAAGCTCAAACTTTTTGCTATCACAAGAACTATTAACTAGACATTTCCCCGGCGATGATATTTATCAAGGCATCTCTGATAACACAGAATTAGTTGATATTAATCAAATAAAGGAAAGTGTTCTTTTTTATAACCTAAACACTAATTTAATAGACTCGATTTTAACAAACAATGTCGAGTTTATAAGCTGTCAGTTTGGTTTTTTTGATTCAGAGATATTAAGTATAAATATGAGATTGTTTAATAATTATAAACATGGAATAGATTTGCAGAGGCAAACAAGTGAGGGGATAATTAATGAAAAGTATTCTCCAGACTTTAAAACATATAAAATAGAGAATTCTACAAATCATATAAGTGGTATTTTTATTTTCTCCCAAGAGGGAGTCAAAGCAGTCTTTAGCATCCAGGATAAAATGTATCAGCTAGATCTTCTGGGCGAAAACAACAACATATATTTTATTTGTGACATTAATAAAAGTCCTTTTGAACATGATTTTTCTTGCGCTAATGATCTATTAAGTCAAGAGATGAGCCATATCTCTCATGATGCTCATAGAACGGCTAATTTATTTGGATGTATTGATGTTGCAATAGAAATTGATTATTATACTTTCCAGACCTTTGAGTCTTATCAGGACGCTGTGGACTGGGCACTAGAGATCCTATCCGTAGCGAATATTGTGTATGAGGAAGAATTAGATTTAAGGCTTGTTTCAAGCTCAGCTATAGTTTGGGAGCTTGAAGATCCATATTCTTCTTTTGTTGAGGACCCACAAAATATGTTAATGGCTTTGCGGGATGCTTGGAATAACAATGAAGGATTGCAAGAAATGGAGAGAGATTTAGTTCATTTATTCTCAAAAAGAAATAACACTGGAACCGGAGGTATAGCTTTTTTAAATGGAGTAGGCAGTAATTTCAACGGATATGGATTTAGTAGTGGATTAGTTGATGTAGATGAATATGTGGAATTGCCAGCGCCATATTTTTTTTGGAACATATATTGTTTGGTTCATGAATTGGGTCATAATTTTGGGGCAAAGCATACTCAGTGGTGCGGTTGGCCAGGTGGACCAATTGATAATTGTGCCAATATTGAGGAGGTTTTGCCAGGGGAATGTTCAGACTATACCAACAATCCTTCACCACAGACAGGAACTATTATGAGCTATTGTCACACATGGTCTTTTCAGTCCGGTGGAGGAATTATTATGAAATTTAATGACTATGTTAAAGAAGCACTCATTGCTTATTTAGGTCTTCAAAACCTTTATGATTGTGAAAATGATGATTTAATTTATGGGTGTCTTGATGTATCTTCATGTAATTATAATCCTTCTGCCACGGTGAGTGATGGAGAGTGTATTTATCCAAATTCGGGGTATGATTGTTTAGGGAATTGTTTAAATGATCAAAATGANAATGGCATTTGTGACGAGGAAGAATTGTTATTAATGAATGATATAAGAACTGTTGATAATTTTTTTATGTTTCCCAATCCAGCATATCAATTTGTCAATATTAGAAAAGATAATTTNGANATTAAGGATTNCACCATTAAGCTTTTCAACTCTGTGGGCAGCTTNGTTTTCATTCAAGAGAACACGGAAAACAATTCAACAATAGATGTTTCTTCGATTTCGTCGGGGGTGTATAGTGCACATTTAATTACCGAATCAGAAATAAAAAAACAAACAATAATTATTCAATAAATAATTTTTAATCAAGTAGAAAAATATATATATTCAGNCTTAATTTAAAACAAAAAGTATATTATGGGACTAGTNGGAGGCTTAGCGCCAAAATTTAAAGCNAATGCAATTATTAATGGTGAAGAATCAATACAGGANTTTTCNTTAGATCAATTTATCGGCAAAAAGTATGTGATCTTATTCTTTTATCCAAAAGATTTTACGTTTGTCTGNCCATCAGAACTACATGCTTTTCAAAATAAATTAAATGAATTTAANAAAAGAANTTGTGAGATTGTTGGTTGTTCCACAGATACAGCAGAAACACACTGGGGCTGGTTACAAGTNCCGAAAGAAANGGGNGGGATTAAGGGNGTTACATATCCGTTAATTGCGGATGGGAANAAGCTAATTTCAGACGCATATGATGTTTTAAATGGAGAATATGATTACAATTCGGAAGGTGAACTTATTGCAACTTCAAATATGATTGCATACAGAGGCCTGTTTTTAATAGACAAAGAAGGGGTTGTGCAGCATCAGTTGGTGAATAATCTTCCTCTTGGGCGTAATGTTGATGAGGCGATAAGAATTTTAGACGCACTTCAATTTCATGAAAAAAACGGAGAGGTTTGTCCAGCAAATTGGNNGCTAGGAGATGATGGGATGATAGACACACATGATGGGGTGGCAGATTATTTAAGTTCACATTAATTTAACCCNAGTTTAGNTTTCACTTTTCTCATTACAGAATCAGCAACTTTACTTGCTTTTTNTGATCCCTCAANTAATTCNCGCTCAATTTCGTCTGGGTTTTCAATAAGTAGATTGAATTTTTTTCTAGGCTCTTTAAATATCTCTAGGATCAATTCAAACAACTCCTTTTTTGCGTGACCATATCCTAGCCCCCCATTTTTATATCTATGTTCTAATTTTGTGACATCTGATTCAGATGCAATTAATTTATATATTTGAAAAACATTACACATTGTTGGNTCTTTAGGCTCATCTAAAGANCTACTGTCGGTAACAATATTCATAATTTGTTTTTTTAGTATTTTTTCTGGCCCAAGAATATTAATGCAATTATCATATGATTTGCTCATTTTCTTTCCATCTGTTCCNGGNATAATCATGCTTCCATCGTCTGTTTTTGCCTTTGGAATAATAAATGTTTCACCAAATAAAAAATTAAAACGANTAGCAATGTCTCTTGTAATTTCTAAGTGCTGTAATTGGTCTTTTCCAACAGGAACAATNTTAGCATTATATAGAATAATGTCCGCCGCCATTAAAACGGGATAAGTAAATAGACCGGCGTTCACATCTGACAACTTATTTGCCTTATCTTTAAAAGAGTGTGCATTTGCGAGCATGGGGTATGGGGTGATGCAATTTAAATACCACATTAGCTCTGTTACTTGCATGATATCAGATTGTCGATATAATACATTTTTTTTTGTGTCCAACCCAAATGCAAGCCAGGCAGCAGCGGTGGCCAGTGTATTATTTCTAAGGGTTGCTTTATCTTTTATCGTGGTGAGTGCGTGTAGNTCTGCAATAAATAGAAACGACTCATTTTTTTTTGACAACTCAATTGCTGGNAAAATCGCTCCCAAAATATTTCCTAAATGAGGGACCCCAGAACTTTGTATNCCCGTTAAAATTCTTGCCATAGTCTAAATTTAGACAAAAAATANAAAATACGTAAAATAGCTTTANAATAATATTATAACTTTATCAGCNGTAATGAATGGATTAAAATTTTTGTTTTTTCTTTGGAGGTCATGGCTATGGGTTTCGGTTTTGGTGGGACTAGTAGGATTTTCNCCTATTGGCATTATTTTAATTTCATTTCAAAAAACATATCCATTATTTCATTTATTTTGCCGATGGTGGTGTCGGCTTGTTTTATTNTTGAATGGATTTTGGTATGTTTTAAGTTTNGAAAAAAAAATAAATCCATGTTCGTCATATATTATATGTCCAAACCACACCTCTAAATTTGATATTATTTTATTGTTTGCAATATTTCCCGGGACGTTTGTCTTTATTGGAAAAAAGGGGGTTACAAAATTTTCTTTTTTCGAATGGTTTTACAACAAAACAATGATCACATTTGATCGAAAAAATATCACATCNGCATTTCAGGCCTATAGAAAAGCAGATAAACTATTAAAACGTGGCACCAGCATTGTAATTTTTCCAGAAGGTCAAGTTCCGAAACATAAAATAAGATTAGGAGANTTTAAGTTAGGGGCATTTAAATTGGCGATTAATAATCAAATTCCAATAATTCCGATTACCTTTATAGANAATAAAANAAAGTATCCAGAGGATGATTTGCGCCTTNAACTTGGCNTGCTGAGAGTNGTTATACACGCTCCAATAGAAACNAAAGAGATCACAATGAACAGCATTAANCTGTTAAAAGAGAGAACGTATAATATCATTAATAATACTTTAATTAAGTATGGAAATTAATAAAGAAAAAGTGCAAAAATTAGCAAAGTTAGCNCGCTTGATGTTTACTGNCAAAGAAACAAAAAGGATGCAGGTNGATTTAAAAAAGATATTGACTTTTATTAATAAGTTAGATGAGTTAAATGNAGATGATGTGTCNCCACTTACGCANATTCATAATAATGNAATTNCTCCTAGGGAGGATCANGCAATNANGACAANTANTAAAGCCGAAATTTTAAAAAATTCNCCGAATCATAATAGTGACTACGTAAAGGTCCCAAAGGTTCTTTCGANGAAGAANAAAANNNGAGAAGGAATAGTTTAGCAGTNTTGATTATATGCATNAATTANGTTTTCGGAGATCACATGTTTTAGNTTTCCCTCTATTTCATGTCGTTCAATAAAATGAACCAACTTCCCATCTTTAAACAATGCAATTGATGGTGATGATGGTGGATANGGCTGCATGTAAGCCCTGGCTTTTGCCGTAGCCTCTTTATCTTGACCAGCAAAGACNGTNGTTAAAACATCAGGTNTTTTAGAGTTATCTAATGACAATAAAACACCGGGNCGACATGATCCTGCTGCACAGCCACAAACAGAATTTACCAGAACTAGTAGGGTNCCNTCTTTTTTTTGCAGTGCTCGGTCAACATCTTGTGTTGTTTTTAACTCTTTAAAGCCAACTGAAGTTAGCTCTTCTCTCATTGGTTTACATACTTCTTCCGGATACATTTTATTATTTTTTCTCTAATTTACGTTTTTTTTCAAAAAAAGAGGTTAATAAATAACCACATTCATCACTTAAGACACCTCCAGTTATTTTTGTTTTTGGATGAAGNNGATTTTGTTCTAGCANTGGNATATTTTTATTTNNATCGGNTGCACCATATATAACTTCTTTAATTTTAGACCAATATAAAGCGCCAGCACACATTACACACGGNTCTAGTGTAATATACATGGTACATTCATTTAAATATTTAGATTGAAGATGATTACAAGCTGATGTCAAAGTGGTCATTTCAGCATGTGCAGTCGGATCTTTTAATCTNTCACACATATTATANCCTCTAGCAATAATNATCTCTTTATGAACAATAACACAGCCTACAGGAACTTCATCTTCTTCAAATCCNTTTTTTGCTTCTTTCAAAGCCTCTCTCATATAAAACGAGTCTATATTTATCATAAATATAAATTTATGTAAAATCGAAACAAGAACTACTTTTATTATCTCATTTTTGTAATTTTACATCAAATAATATCTTATGTACAGAACGGTAAATAATGGAGAGTTAAGAAAGNNTCATGTTGGACAAGAAGTNACAATGTGTGGNTGGGTTCAAAAANCAAGNGATTTAGGAGGGATGACATTTGTAGANTTAAGAGATCGGTATGGAATAACTCAACTNGTNTTTAATATGGAGACTAATGCAAATCTTTGTCAGCAGGCAAGGGATTTAGGCAGAGAGTTTGTTATAAAAATAACAGGGAAGGTAATAAGTCGATCATCCATTAACAAAGAAATGAATACAGGAGATATTGAGGTTGAGGTTAGAGATATTGTTATTTTAAATAAATCCAAAATACCACCATTCACCATTGAAGACGAGACGGATGGTGGTGATGAGTTGAGAATGAAGTATAGGTATTTGGATATTCGAAGAAATCCAATAAAAGAAAATATATTGCTTCGGGCAAAAATTTCTAGTGAAACCAGAAGGTATTTGGATGATCAGGGTTTTTGTGAAGTTGAAACCCCCTATTTAATTAAATCGACACCAGAAGGGGCACGAGACTTTATAGTTCCTAGTCGAATGAACATAGGGCAATTTTATGCATTGCCTCAATCACCCCAAACATTTAAACAGCTTTTAATGGTTGGGGGAATAGATAAGTATTATCAGATCGTAAAATGTTTTAGGGATGAAGATTTGCGGGCAGATAGGCAGCCAGAATTCACACAAATTGATTGTGAAATGGCTTTCGTAGAACAGGAGGATGTTTTAAGTATGTTTGAAGGATTGACAAAACATTTATTAAAAGAATTAAGAGGTGTAGTAATATCAGATTTCCCTAGGATAACATATGACGACGCGATAAAAATTTACGGTTCTGATAAGCCAGATATACGATTTGAAATGAAATTTATCGAAATGAATGATGTGTGTCAAAAAAATGATTTTGTCGTATTTGATAGCGCAGAACTGGTGGTTGGATTTAATATAAAAGGTTGTGCTAGTTTTAGCAGAAAGGAAATAGACAATTTAATAAGTTTTGTAAAAACGCCTCAGGTTGGGGGAAAAGGGCTAGTCTATTGTAAGTGTAATGAAGATGGAACATTTAAATCATCAGTAGATAAATTCTTTTCCCAAGAAGACCTAGGTAATTGGGCCGAGATATGTGAATCTTCCCCTGGAGACTTAATTGTAGTAATGGCTGGAGAGACTAAAAGAACTAGAAAAGCCCTTTCTGCCCTGCGATTACATTTGGGGGATAAATTGGGATTAAGAAATCCAGAGGTGTTTGCGCCTCTCTGGGTACTAGATTTTCCTTTGTTAGAGTGGGATGAAGAAACAAAGCGATATCATGCTATGCATCATCCATTTACTGCTCCAAAACCAAATGATATAGAAAAACTTGATAGTGATCCGGCCTCAGTTAGAGCCAATGCATATGATTTAGTAATTAACGGAAATGAAATTGGAGGAGGTAGCATTAGAATACATGACAAAACCCTACAAAGTCTAATGTTTAAACATCTTGGGTTTTCAGAAGATGATGCAAAAGATCAATTTGGTTTTTTAATGAATGCTTTTGAATATGGAGCGCCCCCCCATGGCGGAGTTGCTTTTGGTTTTGATAGGCTATGCGCTATTATAGGGGGGCATGAAGGCATTCGAGATTTCATTGCCTTTCCCAAAAACAATGCAGGTCGAGATGTTATGTTAGATGCTCCATCAAATATTAAGAAGGAACAGCTTGATGAATTGGGATTAAAGCACATATAAATTACACATGATTCCAACAGGAACATTATTGAATATTTTAGCTGTTCTTTTAGGGGGCTTCATAGGTTTGGCTTGTAAGAATATTATTCAACCAGCAATCAATAAAAAGATTTTTTTTATCATGGGTGTTTTTACTCTTGTGCTTGGATTTAGTATGGCAATTCAAGCGGCTAATTTTATCTTGATGCTAATATCCCTGATTTTGGGAACAATCATAGGCGAATATTATAATTTAGACTTATGGGTTACAAACACATTAAATAAAACCAAGCATACATTTCAAATAAAAGATGAAAGTTTTTCAGATGGCTTTTTAACGGCCTTCTTATTATATTGTGTTGGTTCAATGACTATTGTTGGGGCTATTGACGAAGGGCTTGGAAAACCACCAGACATATTATACACCAAAGCTATTATGGACGGATTTAGCTCCATTGTTTTAGCATCTACATTTGGAATAGGGGTGTTGTTTTCTATTTTTCCGATGTTAATTTTTCAAGGAGGAATTACATTACTAGTTTTTGTGTTTCAAGACTTTTTCCCAATATCATTAATAGATCAGATTAGTTCTGTGGGCGGTGTATTGATCATTGCAATAGGGCTCAAAATACTTGGCTATAAACAGATTAACCCAACAAATATGTTACCATCGTTGTTAATAATAATAATAATTTATTTATTACAGGCGTACTTAGTCTATTAGTCTTCTGGAATTGGTTTATTTTGAATGTGANCANTNTCATCGTCAGTTTGTTTTTCGTCTAATCCTGCCTCACTTTCATNGTCAGTTTGTTTTTCGTCTAATCCNGCCTCACTTTCATCGTCAGTTTGTTTTTCGTCTAATCCTGCCTCACTTTCATCGTCAGTCTGTTTTTCGTTTAAGTCTGTCTCACTTTCATCGTTAGTTTGTTTTTTGTTTAAGTCCGCCTGACTTTCATTCACCTCAAAATCAGAAATAAAATCAGAAATATTTGAAATTTCAACCGAATTATCTTTTTTGTCATCTTGATCTAATTCTAGTTTCTTAAATCCAATTAGAGCATTACTCATAAACAATGCACTTCCTAAAATAATAAACAGAAAAATGCCAGGCACAATATTCATGTGAAAGGCTTGTAGAATGACATCATCCCCCACCAATGTGTCTGGGATAGAGAAAAATAACAAAATGGTAATTAGTCCCCTAGGCGAAAGAAATACTTCTGGCCAAGTAGATGTTCTTAGGGTGGGTAAAAGAATAATAAACCGAAGAACATATATTGTTGCCAACAACACTAAACTTATCATAATCACTTCTATATCTAGAAGAGAATCTAGTGCAACATAGTAGCCAAATAAAATAAAAAAAAATGTTCTTACAACAAATGCACTTTCTTGAATTATAATTTTAAATCCATCTTGAATACTATTTACACTATCAAAATCTATTAGCTTTGACAAGAAACCTCTAAATACAGCTTGATAATTGTTTAAAATGATACCAAAGATCAAAACAATTAATAATGAAGAGAGATGCAGAGCTTCTCCAATGGAGTATAGCAATATTAAAATGGAGAAAAGCAAAAATAGTTTTGTGGGGCCTTTAATCTTTTGAAAAACATAAATTAAAAAAACACTAATCAGAAGAGAAAACAAAATTGACAACCCTAATTTTCCAATTATCTCTGATGACTCTACACTCCCTTCACTGAAAATGCTAATTAACACTTGAAACATTAATAGTCCAAGTACATCTGAAAACGTGCTTTCATAAATTAAGAATGATTTTTTGTCTTCAGGAAACGTGTGTGTGCTAGGTATAATAATGGCACTACTTAATATTGATAGAGGAGTTGCATAAAATAGTGCCGCTAAAAAGCTCAGCCCTGTTGTAAAAGCTTGTAGGATAAATGCTAAAGCTATTGCTGTTCCAATGAGCCCAAGTGATGCTGAAAAAAATGCTTTAATAGATGAGGCAATCATCGTTTTATTAATTTTTAAGTCTAGTGCAGCCTCTAAGAGAATTAAGATTAGCCCACCAATTCCCAATATTTTTAATAGTGGCTTTTGTGTTTCTTGATTAAGAATTTCAAATTCAAATAAACTTTGATCAAGCTGCAGAAGGGCTCCAAATAAAATTAAAATCAATACAGATGGCACGCCAGTTTTATCAGAATATACATTTAAAAAATGTGAAATAATGATAATTATTGCGAGTGCGATTATTATAATATATGCGTCCATAGTTTTTAAATTAATGTCCCCCTCTTTTTTTGTTCCATTTCGATAGCCTCGAAAAGAGCTTTAAAGTTTCCTTTGCCAAAAGATTGAGCTCCTTTTCTTTGAATAATTTCAAAAAATAATGTTGGTCGATCTTCAACTGGCTTTGTGAAAATTTGAAGCAAATATCCCTCTTCATCCCGATCAACCAAGATATTTAAATCTTTTAGTTTGTTGATTTCTTCATCAATAATGCCAACTCTATCAAGGACCGTGTCATAGTATGTTTGTGGGACATGAAGAAACTCTACTCCACGCTTTTTCATTTCGGACACAGTTTCAATTATATTATCCGTTGCAATGGCAATATGTTGACACCCAGGCCCATTATAAAACTCTAAGTACTCTTCAATTTGAGACTTTTTCACACCTTCTGCTGGCTCATTAATTGGAAATTTAATTCTACCATTTCCATTAGTCATCACTTTACTCATTAGTGCTGTATATTGAGTAGAGATGTCTTTATCATCAAATGTAATTAAATTAGCAAACCCCATTATGTCACGATAAAAACTTTCCCAAATATTCATTTCATTCCACCCAACATTTCCTACCATGTGATCAATATATTTTAATCCAACAGTCGTCGGATTATAAGCGGATTCCCATTTTTCAAATCCAGGAAGAAAGATTCCGGTGTAGTTTTTTCTTTCAATAAACATGTGTACAGTGTCTCCATAAGTATGAATTCCAGAGTGAACAACTATTCCATTTTTATCTTCGGTCTTATTTGGCCGAATATAAGACTTAGCCCCCCTTTTTGTTGTTTCTTCCCAAGCCTTAGTTGCATCATCAACCCAGAGAGCAATAACTTTTACGCCGTCACCGTGCTTTGTAATATGTTTTTCAATTTCAGTATTGCCAGACATAGGGGTTGTAAGAACTAACTTTATTTTATCCTGTGTCAAAACATATGAGGTTTTGGTTGAATCCCCAGTTTCTAATCCTGAATAAGCTAGAGATTGAAACCCAAAAGCGGTTTTGTAAAAGTGAGCAGCCTGTTTTGCATTTCCCACATAGAATTCCACATAATCTGTTCCATTAATTGGAAGAAAATCCTGTGCTTCAGGAAATATTTTTTTTAGTGCTGGTGTCATTATTTTATCCAAGATTTATAGTATTCCCCATCATCCAAGTCCATTGCCGCTTTGGTTAATTTAAGCGGTTTAAAAGTGTCTACCATTACCGCTAGTTCTTCAGTAGCTGTTTGCCCGATACTCCTTTCCATTGCACCAGGATGTGGCCCATGTGGAATCCCTGCAGGATGCAAAGTAATATATCCCATTTCCACATGATTTCTGCTCATAAAATCACCATCTACGTAATAAAGTACTTCGTCCGAATCTATATTGCTATGATTGTAAGGAGCGGGAATGGAATTAGGATGATAATCATATAGCCTAGGGCAGAAAGAACACACGACAAAAGCGCTGGTTTCAAAAGTTTGATGAACGGGAGGTGGCTGATGAATTCTCCCTGTTATTGGTTCAAAGTTATGAATGGAAAAAGCATATGGATAGTTATAACCATCCCAGCCAACAACGTCAAAGGGGTGAGAGCTGTAGACAACATGATGCATCATGCCTTCTTTTTTAATTTTAATTAAGAAATCCCCCTTTTCATCTTTTGTAATTAAGTTGTTTGGTTTTCGAATGTCTCTTTCGCAATAAGGTGAGTGTTCTAATAATTGACCGAAATGATTTCTATATCTTTTGGGCGTATATATGGGGTGAAAAGACTCAACAATAAAAAGTCGATTGTCATCACTATCAAATTCCATTTGATATATAATTCCTCTGGGAATTAACAGATAGTCTCCGTAAGCAAATTTTAAATTACCTAACATTGTTTTTAGTGTGCCAGACCCCTTGTGAATAAAAATTAATTCATCGGCATCGGTATTTTTATAAAAATCCTCTCCCATAGATTCAATTGGAGCGGCCAATGAAATATGACAATCATTATTTATTAGTATTGGGGTTCTGCTATCTAAATACTTTTTTTCTCTAGGTAAATCAAAGCCCTTTAAAAGTCTTGACTTGATATTGTTTTCAACCACTACTTCTGGGTTGATAGATTCAGTTTTTATAATGTCTTTAAATTGGGTTGGGGGGTGTGTATGATATACTAACGAAGACATTCCCGAAAAGCCAATAGTTCCAAATAATTCTTCGTAACGATGTTGGCCAGATTTGGACTTAAACACAGTGTGTCTTTTTGGGGGGATGTCACCAAGCTTATGATATAGCGGCATAGTTAAATAATTATAATGTAAATATAATTATTATCAAGAATTTCTCTTTCTTTCAGCAATATTTTCTTTTGCTCTAATACTTTTTTTAAATGAATTTAAAGATGGCCTTTTTCTATCTTTTCTAATTTTTTTTTGTTCTTCTTTTGGAAGTTTTGACATTTTTCGACAATCTTGACTACAACACCCATCATATTTCCGCTTGCAATTTTCACATTGTAAAAAAAGCAAATTACAATCTGTGTAATTGCAATTTGTATAATTATCACAGGCGTTCTTACATTGATCACATGTGCTAATTATGTCATCGGATATTTTCTCACTTAACCTATTGTCAAAAACAAAATTTTTACCTATAAATTTATTTTCTAAATTATGTTTTTTGATTTGTTTTGCATAATTAATAATTCCACCATATAGCTGGTTAACATCTTTAAATCCATGGTGCTTTAAATAGGCGCTGGTTTTTTCGCATCTAATCCCCCCTGTACAGTAAAGCAAAATTTTATCTTCTTTTTTATTTTTTAATTTTTCTTTTATAAGGGTTAGCTCCTCTCTAAATGTGTCAACATCTGGTTTTATTGCCTCCTTAAAATGACCGATTCGACTTTCATAATGATTTCTAACGTCTACTACTGTTGCTCCATTATCCATGTGCTCATTCCATTCCTTTGCACTAAGATGAGTTCCTACATTTGTAACATCGTATTCGAATTCTTTTAGGCCGTCTGCAACAATTTGGTTTTTTATTTTAATTGTTAATTTTAAGAAGGACGCTTTACTTTCTTCTACTGCTATTTTCAGCGGAATATCCTCAAAACCTTTTATTGCTATAACAGATTCCATAAAATTCTCCCAATTTGGTTTGGGACAAGATAATTGAGCATTGATACCTTCTTTGGCAATATAGATTCGTCCTTTCACCTTCAGATTATGCCATTTAATGAATAATTTTTTTCGCAAAGCAACAGGATCTGTTATTATAATATACTTATAAAATGACAGGGTTATTCTTTCAAATTTTTCTTCTGCTAATTGTTTCTCTAAATCTTCTCTTCCAAACTTGTTGTGTAAAATTTCATTTTTTTTATCCATTCTAAATCAAAGATAATTAATAGATTATATATTTATTACTATATTCATGTTTATGTCATCAACAAAAAAGATATTAGTTATAGGATCAAATGGTCAAATAGGGACGGTTTTGACCAATAAATTAGGAGAAAAATTTGGCTTTAAAAATGTGATTGGCAGTGACTTGCGACCACCAGAAAACCCAACTAAATTTATTTTTGAGAATTGTAGTGTTTTAGATCAAAATAAATTAGAAAAAATTATAAAGCAACACAATATTACGGATGTATATTTATTGGCAGCATATTTGTCTGCCAAGGGGGAAAAGAATATTGATAAGGCTTGGGACTTAAACATGAATGGATTATTACATGTTTTAAATTTTGCGAAAGATAAAAAAATTCAAAAAATATTTTGGCCAAGTTCAATAGCTGTATTTGGCCCAAGTACACCAAAAAACGATGCTGGTCAGTATGCAATTACAGAGCCAACGACGATCTATGGTGTTAGTAAATTGGCAGGAGAAACCCTGTGTCATTATTATCATAAAAAATTTGGGATAGATATTCGAAGTATTAGGTATCCAGGATTGATTGGATGGGAGTCAATGCCTGGTGGAGGAACCACTGATTATGCTGTGGATATCTTCCATGAAGCAATAAAACATGGGGAATACACATGTTTTTTAGCTAAAGAAAGAACTTTGCCCATGATGTATATGAATGATGCTATTACAGCGACGATTAACATTATGGATGTTCCTTTTGATAAAATAAAGATTAGAACGTCTTATAATCTGTCTTCATTGCACTTTAGTCCAAAAGAATTAGAAGAAGAAATACGTAAACATGTGTGTGATTTTAAGATTAAATATATTCCAGACGAAAGAGATGAGCTTGCACAAGACTGGCCTCAATCTATTGACGATACCTATGCTAGACGTGATTGGGGATGGGAGCCAAACTTTAATTTATCGCAAATGGTTGCTGATATTATTTTAAATTTAAAAAATAGATATAAGAAAGAATTGATTAATGGAACAGTTAAAAATACATAATACATTAAGTGGCAACAAAGAGCTTTTCAAGCCAATTAATCCTGGATCTGTAACAATGTATGTGTGTGGACCAACAGTATATGGTGAGCCACATTTGGGACATGCTAGGCCCGCTATTACATTTGATCTGTTATTTCGCTATTTAAAATTTTTAGGATATAAGGTGCGATATGTTAGAAATATTACGGATGTTGGGCATTTGTTAAATGATGCTGATGAAGGCGGGGACAAAATAGGAGAGAAGGCTAAGGCGCTACACTTAGAGCCTATGGAAGTAGCACATTTTTACACCAAAAAATATCATAGCGCGATGTCTAAATTAAATGTGACCAATCCAAGTATAGAACCAGCTGCATCGGGGCATATTATTGAGCAAATAGGAATGATACAAAAAATTATTAATAATGGTTTTGGCTATGAAGTAAATGGTTCAGTTTATTTTGATGTAGTAAAGTACAACAAGGATCATAATTATGGAGTTTTATCTAGAAGAAAGATAGAAGACTTGATTGAAAATAGTAGAGAGTTAGAGGGTCAGTTGGACAAAAAAAACGCAGTAGACTTTGCTTTATGGAAAAAGGCTTCGCCAGAACATATTATGAGGTGGCCATCCCCTTGGGGAGATGGTTTCCCCGGATGGCATCTTGAGTGCTCAACGATGAGTTGCAAGTATTTAGGAGATGAATTTGATATTCATGGAGGGGGCATGGACCTAGTCTTCCCTCATCATGAAGCTGAAATTGCACAATGTTGTGCCGCTAATAAAAAGCAAGGGGCTAAATACTGGATGCACAACAATATGATTACAATTGGAGGTCAAAAAATGGGAAAATCATTAGGCAATTTCATCACACTCTCTGAATTTTTCAAGGGGACTCATAATAAATTAGAAAAAGACTATCACCCAATGGTTATTAGGTTTTTTCTGCTACAGGCCCATTACCGAAGCACGATAGACTTTTCCAATGATGCGCTTCAGGCTGCCGAAAAAGGATTAGTTCGACTTTTTAATGGAATAAAAACCTTAAATGAATTATTCCCAAAAGACAGGTCTACTATAGACATATCCTCATTTAAATTAAAATGCGACAATGCGATGAATGATGATTTAAATACCCCCATCGTATTATCACATTTATTTGATGCCGTTAAAGTAATTAATTCGACAAAAGAGGGCAAGCACGATTTATTGGCGCATGATATTGAACAGTTGAAAGAGTTATTTCATAAATACGCCATCACTGTGTTCGGTCTTTATGATATCCATGATGATGGGGAGAGCACTAATATAGAGGCTTTAATGACCTTAATACTAGATATCAGAAATGACTTAAAAAACAATAAGGATTGGGCAACAGCAGATAAGATTAGAAACGGGTTAATAGATTTAAATATTGAAATAAAAGATGCAAAAGATGGGACCAATTGGAATTATAAAAAATAGCTTTATCATTTTTATCGCAATACTGCTTTGCTCGTGTAAAAATAACATCAACACAAGCCAGCCAATACCCCAAGCAACAAAGGTACACGTGATGACTCCATCATTTAATCAAGATTCAGCATATGCGTATGTTAAACAACAAGTTGAATTTGGCCCTCGTGTTCCAAATAGTTTGGCGCATCAAAATTGTCATAACTATTTAGTTAATACTTTAAAAAGATTTGGAGCGAAGGTAGCACTCCAAAGTGATATTGTTAATAGGTATGATGGATTGGAGATGAACATGAAAAATATTATTGCTTCCTTTAATCCGGATAATTATAAACGAATTTTATTGTGCGCCCATTGGGACACTCGATTTATTGCAGATAATGACACTAAAGATATCGATCTTCCTATTTTGGGAGCAAATGATGGAGGTAGTGGGGTGGGCGTTTTATTAGAAATAGCGCGTCAAATTTCTTTAAACCCGATTAATATTGGGATAGATATCATTTTTTTTGATGTTGAGGACCAGGGGCCTCCAAATAATGAAATAAATTCGCCACCGCATAGCTGGTGCTTAGGTTCTCAATACTGGTCTCGGAACCCTCATCAACAAAATTATTTTGCNGAATATGGTATTCTNTTAGATATGGTAGGCGCTAAAGATGCTAAATTTACAAAAGAGGGGGTTTCTGTTCAATTTGGGTCAAGAATTGTGAATAAAATTTGGGATATAGCTTCCAATATAGGATATTCTAATTTCTTTGTTGACCAAAAAACCCCTCCNATTATAGATGATCANTTATATATTAANAANCTTATTCATATCCCNACTATTAATATAGTAGAGTATGATCAAAACACCCATAATAGATTTAATGAAAACCACCATAAGCATTCTGATAACATGGATATCATAGACCCAATAACATTGAGGGCTGTTGGTCAAACTGTATTGGAGGTAATATATCAAGAATAGATTATCNCTTTAATTTAAATAGCCATTTANTTGTTAATGTNTTTGTCTTAATTTTAGANAGATCTAATTTAGGAGAAAAAAGTAATTGCTCGTTTTTNCCCATAAATGCTGTTTTATATTCACATGTTATTTTTGCATCTTTAATTTTAAACTTTTGGNCTGCTTCTAATTTTATTTTTTTAGCAAGAGGAACAACNANATCAGGAAAGTATAATAAATTATTATATTGTTTATCAGTAAGCATATTTGAAATATTCACCGCATATTTTTCGTTTGTCTCTTTATTTGTAATAAAATAATTCACCTGAGANTCTTTGTACATAATTTTCATTCGCCAAGNAAACCTTTGGCCAACACCATTATAATCGACNTGTCCATTAAAAAAAANATGTCTAAAAGGTAGTGCTGTTTGAAGGATTAAAAAAAACAGAAGAAAACNTTTTAAAANAGANGATTGAGAAAACACTATTCTTTTTTTATTTGTAAGGTTGAAAAGTTTATTNAAATGATTACTTGGAATAAATAATATAAGAGTGGAAATCATTAAAAATGGNAATACGCCAATTTCACCCACATCACGAAANAAATAGTAATTACTTAAATGAAACACTATAACAATGGTAAAGGTAAATATCTTGAATCGNGTTATAAATAATAGAAANCCCACGATTAAATCAAAAAACAATCCAGAGTAAGTTGCAAGAAAAACAACAAAGTGCTCGGNAAAAATATTGTTTTTTGTTAGTTCAGCCTTCACTTCGAATATATGTTNTAATGGCTGCAAATCAAATAACCAATATGGATTTATTTTGTTGATGCCTGCAATAAAATAGACAAGAAAAACCATCANCTGTAAAGCGAGTAAGGATATTTTAGGGACATGACTATTTGTTGAAAATGATGGTTTTCGTTCGTTTAGGAAAAGTAAAAAACAAATTAATGAAATAAAATAATAATGATTATTAAAATAGCCCTTGTCAAGTAGCCAAAAATATGTAAAACAGCATAAAAAAATAAATGTAGCTACTCTAGCAANCCTATTGTATAACATCCCTAAATTAGATGCTAACATAATATAGGAAAGAAGGATTANGTTTTTCTCCATCATTGGTTCCAAGCCGTCAATAAAGGGGAATAGAATTAATGGGTTTGTTATGTTATTTTGAATAAAGTTTGTAGAGATAAAATAGNAGGTTTGAATGAGTAAAATGGCACNAAAAACTAATCTAAATAATGTTATAGAAATACTAGGAANAGGTTTGTTAAGGTTTTCTAAAAATGTTAAGCAAGATTTCCCCAAGACATATTTTTAAAGTCAAAATAATTAAATTTTAATGAAATAGTTACATTTACTAGTATAATTATATTTTCTAATGATATCAGCGGGAGAAAAAAAACTATTTTTAATAGATGCTTATGCTTTAATATATAGGTCTTATTTTGCTTTTTCAAAAAATCCAAGAATTACATCCAAAGGCNTTGATGTTTCTGCCATTTATGGTTTCACCAATATTTTACTAGATTTAATTAACACAGAGNAACCATCTCATCTNGGTGTCGTTTTTGATACGCCCCAAAAAACACAGCGGCATATTGAATATTCTGAATATAAAGCAAACAGAGATGCAATGCCTGAGGGAATATCNGAAGCCATCCCATATATTAAAAGAATGCTAGATGCTTTTAATATTCCGATTTTATTTGCTGATGGATATGAGGCAGATGATGTGATTGGCACTTTGGCAAAGAAAGCTGAAATTAAAGGTTTCCATGTTTATATGATGACTCCTGACAAGGATTTTGCTCAACTTNTTACTGATTACACTTTTATGTACAAGCCNGGCATTCGTGGGAATCCAAATGAAATTTGGGANATTAAGAAGGTTTGTCAAAAATTTGACATTGACCATGTAGGTCAAGTAGTAGATTTTTTAGGAATGGTGGGAGATGCCGTGGACAATATACCAGGAATTGCCGGGGTTGGNCCCAAAACAGCCTCAAAACTACTTAAACAACATGGTTCTCTTGAAAAAATCTATGAATCTGTNGGTGAACTGGAAGGAAAGTTAAAACAAAAAATAACTATATCTAGAGAAAAGGCATTTTTGTCTAAAAAATTAGCAACTATCATCACAGACGCTCCAATTAAATTAGATGAAAANAACTTACAGTTGTCCAAGCCTAATTTAAAAGAATTAAAAACAATTTGNACAGANTTAGAGTTTAAAAGAATTTTGCGNAGGGTTATAGAAAAATTTGATCTACAAACNAGTCAATTGAGTTCNTCAAAAAATGTACAATTAGATATGTTTAATATTAGCCCANCACTCATAGAATCAACATCNNCCAAGGGGAATTTGATTTCAAATCTATTTGCTCTTCAAACTTGTATTAGGCAATTCAAACGCCATAAATTTGTTGGATTTTTTTTACTATCCACTCAAGATAGACCCAAGGGTCTTTCTATTTCATTTTCAGAAGAAAAAAGCCACTATGTCGTTTTTAGTGAAAACTTCACTTTATCTCAATGTTTAGATGCTNTGTCTCCNGTCTTCTCCTCAGAAGATATAGAGAAGATTTTTTTTGACTCCAAATTCTNTATTAGTTTATTATTGANTCAAAAAATTAAGATTAATGGCCCAATTTTTGATATTCAGATTGCTGAGTACTTGATTAATCCGGACAGCAATCGNACATTAAGCGGGATGGCTCAAAAATATAATATNGAAACGATAAATTTAGAATTATTAAATTTGAACCTTGCTAAAGATTTGTCTAATTATCTAATCATAGGATCGTGTTTGTTAATTAGGTTGAAAAACACGTTATTAAATCTAATAAATGAAAATAAATTAAATAANCTTTTATATAATGTTGAGNTACCCTTAGTTCGTGTTCTTTTAAGAATGGAGAAAGAGGGNATNANTATTAATAAAGAGGCTTTATCAGAACAATCTCATTATTTGACAAGTCAGCTNTTATTATTAGAAAAAAGNATTTTTTCCCANGCAAAGGAAGAGTTTAATATTGCATCGCCAAAACAATTAGGTGAAATTTTGTTNCTTAAGTTAGNATTNGCAAAAAAACCTAAAAAAACAAAATCAGGCCAATTTTCAACTAGTGAAGTAGAGCTAAAAAAANTTACAGGNAAACACCCTATTGTAGATGATATATTATTATNTAGAACATACCAGAAACTCCTTTCTACCTATATTAATGTNCTTCCANCNNTNGTAGATCAANACGATAAAAAAATACATACAACATTTAATCAAACNGTTACAAANACAGGAAGACTTAGCTCAAGTAACCCNAATTTACAAAANATACCGATTAGGAAACATGCAGGGAGGGANGTGAGAAGAGCCTTTGTTNCTTCAGGGGCGAATTATGTNTTAATGTCGGCAGATTATTCNCAAATCGAACTGCGTTTAATAGCGGAATTAAGTAATGAGGAAAATATGATAAATGCTTTTTTAAATAACGAAGATATTCATGCATCAACAGCNTCCAAGGTCTTTAATGTNANCTTAAATGANGTNANTTCTGATATGNGATCAAGNGCTAAAATAGTTAATTTTGGAATTATATATGGAGTTTCAGCATTTGGATTAAGCGAACAAAGCTNATTAAGNAGACAAGAGGCNTCAGAATTAATTAAAGTTTATTTTTCAACTTATCCTCATTTAAAAGCGTNCATNGANAATCAAATTGAATTTGCTAGAAANAATGGTTATGTAGAGAGCATTTTAGGAAGNAAAAGGTATTTGAGAAATATTAACTCAAGAAATTCATTTATTAGGGGGCATGATGAGCGAAATTCTGTTAATATGCCGATACAAGGTTCGGCAGCAGATATTATTAAACTAGCTATGGTTGAGATAGATAAGGTTTTTGTTGATAGAAATTTAAAATCTAAGATGTTAATTCAAGTGCACGATGAACTTGTTTTTGATGTTTTTTTACCTGAGAAAGAGACGGTCTCCAACATTGTAAAGAATATAATGGAAGATGTATATCCAACAACAGTACCCTTAAAGGTGGACATTGGATTTGGTTCAAATTGGCTAGATGCCCATTAAATAGATAAGTAGAACGGCTTATTTTTTGATATATGAGTAAAGTACCAATAGGGCCGCGACTCCAATGAAATTAGTTTGACCAAACTGACCTATGGCTAATGAGATATTTCCAACGACATTCCATCCAAAAAGAGGTGATCCTGTTATCAGCTGAACTACCACCCCAAGACATAAAAACGGAACAGCAATTTCGATACCCTGCTCAACAATATTTTTTATTTGTGTAACTATATTTTTCATGTTTTGCGTTATTGATTTCTAATCAAACTTAAGACAATTAATTTAAAATAAAAAAAAGCCCGCATTTAGGCGGGCTTTCCCTTATTCAAAAAGATGATTACTTAAGGAATGCTAAAACAACAAGCAGTGTAACTAATCCCGTAAAATCGTTTCCGATTCTACCAATCGCATCTCCAATAGCACCAATTACATCAATAAATCCACCAACTCCAGCTATTTGAAGAAGTATCCCTAAACCAATTAAAGACATTACTAATGCAGTAAGACCTTTAATAAAATCACCTAAATTTTTAAAAGCTGTATTCATAACAAAAATTTTTTAGTTATTACAAGGCCAAATTTAAGTATCCTTGTTATTTATTTCCAAATAATTTTAAATATTTGTTTTTNGGGAAGCANANACNNAAANATGATCTANTTTGTTTNGTTTCTAACCTGTTAATNGTNAANTTTTAAACTCAAAATANNACGCTTTATTAACATTGAATTGTTTATGGAATAATAAGGNTTNTAATTNCCTGATTTTNAGNCAANTAGANCTNTAANNNNTGTTNAATTTAGGNATTTTNNGGCTATTTATAGTCAAAGTGNAATTTTNATCTAATTTNTCTATTTTGTTTTTGAAAAAGCATGCTTTAGATCATNAATTAAATCTTTTGGNTCCTCAATTCCAACACTGATTCTAATTAATGATTCAGATAAATTATTCTTTATTCGTTCTTTTTTTGGTATGCTAGCATGTGTCATGGAGGCTGGGTGTGAAATTAGAGATTCTACTCCACCCAATGATTCCGCTAATTTAAAAAGCTTTGTGCTGGTAATAATTTGTATNGCATTTTGAAAAGAATCATTTTTTAATGTAAAAGACATCATGCCACCAAAATCATTCATTTGTTTTGTTGCAATNGTGTNGTTTTTATGGTTTTTGTTNCCNGGCCAATAAATNGATTCAATAATACTGACGGTATTTAAATAATTATATACNGCTAGAGCATTTTTACAATGCTGNGCCATCCTAATANTTAAAGTTTTTATCCCCCTNAGNGCCAAGAAGCAGTCCATTGGTGCTGGNACNGCCCCACAACTNTTNGTAATTAAAAANAACTTATTATAAATGTCAGTTTGATTCAGNATTAANGCCCCCATAATTAAATCAGANTGCCCCCCAAGATATTTTGTTGCCGAATGAAGCNCTATNTCTGCNCCCAANTNCAANGGGTTTTGAAGTATTGGAGTAGCAAATGTNTTATCTACAACAATCAAAGTGTCTTTTGNTCCGTATTTNTTTGTTTGNTCTTTTATTTTTTTAATATCAATAATACTCATTAATGGATTAGATGGAGTNTCTAGCCAAATTAATTTNCTCTTAGGTGTTATGTGCTTTTTTAAATTATTTGGTTCAGTCAGNTCAATATATTTAAACTTTAAGTCAAACTTTGAAAAAACTTGCTCAAACATTCTATATGTTCCNCCATAAATNTCTTGATTTGCAATAATTGTATCACCTGGATTTAATAATTTAATAATAGCATCTGCAGCNCCCATTCCACTTGAATANCAAATACAGTGTTTNCCATTTTCTATTGAAGCAATATTTTTTTCCAGAGCACTTCTTGTTGGATTTGCTGTTCTAGAGTATTCGAAACCCATATTTTGACCGGGTTTTTTTTGTACATAGGTCGAGGTTTGATATATTGGCGTAATAATCGCCCCTGTTGNTTGATCAANTTCGAGACCAGAATGAATAACTTTTGTCCCAATTTCCATATCTATTTAATTTTGTTCAAATTTATAAAAAACTATTCTACTCTTACTATATGAGATCTATTATCTTGGCNCANGNTNCTCTTTTTCTAGCAAATACTATATATGCTATTAATTATATCTTTGCTAAAGATGTGATGCCAGATTANATAAGNCCAACAGCGTTTATTTTGCTTAGAGTAATGGGNGCAAGTATTGTCTTNTCCATTATACATTTGTGTTTTTTTNGAGAAAAAATAGCCAATAAAGATTTATTATATCTCTTTGTTTGTGCATTATTTGGCATTNTTATTAATATGTTGTGTTTTTTTGAGGGACTTAATATTACAACCCCAATTAACGCCTCTTTAATTATGATAACAACCCCCCTCATAGTTTACCTAATCTCATTTTTCTTAAAAGAAGANCGCCTATCAATTAGATTNNTNGGGGTTTTATTAGGANTCTCAGGTGCGGGCTTATTGATTACTGGNGGTAATGTCACTATAAAATTCAATAATTTAGGGGATATATTAGTTCTGTTAAACGCAGTATCATATGCTGTTTATTTGATTTTAATTAAATCGATGATGGNTAAATATCATCCNATTACCGTATTGAAAACAATTTTTTTGATGGGATTAGTTGTATTAGTGCCCATNGGTTACCCTGAATTTTCTGNAATTGAATTTTCTAATATGCCAATGTCAATAATTGGTAAATCACTGTTTGTAGTATTCTTCACAACATGTTTGGCATATTTTTTTAATATTTATGCTATTTCTAAACTGCGNTCTTCAACCGTAGCNTTTTATATTTANCTACAGCCAATATTAGCCACTATTCTTGCCATTATCCTAGGAAAGGATATATTGACAGGGACTAAACTCTTGTCCGGATTTTTGATATTTGTCGGCGTATTTTTTGTTCTTAAAAGACCCCCATCATAATATAGTCTTTTGTATATTGTATGCGAGTATTTAATTTTTTTGCTTATGCGTTCAATGACAGGGTACACAAAAGAAGAAATAAAAATAGGAGATAATAGGTTTTCTGTTGTAATAAAGTCCTTAAATAGTTTAAAGGGTTTAGATATTAGTATAAAGTCTCCTCGGCANTTATCCTTTATTGAGCCGGATATCAGAAAATTAATTGAAAAAAAAATAATTCGAGGAAAAATTTCANTTCTTATTATANANGAGAATAATATAAATAGNTTNTCGCTTAATAAGGANGCGATTTTTAATCATGTAGAGGCAATTAAAAACTTGATTCCGGATGCTGAGAGNGGCTCTGTTTTGAATGCTGTAATGAAATTGCCANATATATTTTTGTCAGAAAAAAGCAAAGTAACCTTGAACGACAAAAGGGCCATTTTAAAAATAATGAAACAGGCNCTTGACCAACTTAATGAGTGTAGAAAAAAAGAAGGCTCTGCTTTGATGATTGTAATAGGGGGATATATAAATAGGATTTTAAAAATTTCTAAACAACTTGTTNGACTAGAAGAGAAAAGACTAAAAAGACGAAANCNGAAACTTTCTAATCAAATTCAATCAGCAGAATTAGAAGTCAACTCTTCTAGATTAGANGCTGAAATGATTTATTACTTTGAAAGAAATGATATAACAGAAGAAAGAATAAGGCTCAATCATCATTGTGAATTTTTCTTAGATGTAATGAAAACAGAAGNAGTGATGGGTAAAAAATTAATATTTATTGCTCAAGAGATTTTAAGAGAAATTAATACGATAGGGTCAAAGGCAAATGACTTTGAAATACAAAAGAGAGTTGTTCAGATGAAAGANCAAGTTGAAAAAACAAAAGAACAATTACAAAATATTTTATAATGTTAGACTCAAATAGGTTAATAATAATTACAGGGACTAGCGGNTCAGGAAAAACAACTTTGATAAATCACCTGATGTCTTACCCCGAGTTTAATTTGGTGTTTTCAGTTTCGGCATCTAGTAGATCAAGGAGNCCGCTAGAGNTAGATGGNCAGCATTATATNTTTTTGTCATGTGAAGAATTTCAAAATAAGATAAGTGAGAATGCTTTTTTAGAGTGGGAGGAGGTATATAAAGACCATTTTTATGGAACCCTTAAAGATGCAACCATCAATCTTTTAANCACAGGTAAAAATATTTTATTTGATGTTGATGTTAAGGGGGCCCTTTCAATNAAGGATNATTTTAAGGAAAAGGCTCTTAGTATTTTTATTCAGCCCCCNTCCATAGAAGAAGCAAAAGAAAGACTCATAAAGCGAAACACAGAGTCTCTCGATCAAATAGANTTCAGAGTNGATAAAATAAAACATGAAATTATNCTTGGNNGTAAAATGGACTACAAGCTAGTTAACAATACACTAGANNCATCAAAAAAGANAATANANGNATTGGTNAANAAATTTTTAAATTCATGAAAATAGGATTGTTTTTTGGAACATTTGACCCAATTCATCTAGGGCATACACAAATCGCCCAAGCTGTCTTTAATATGAATATAGTTGACAAAATCTGGTTTATCGTTACCCCTGAAAGTCCGTTTAAAAAAAATAAAATAATTGCATCAAAGACTGACAGAATAGCCATGGTTAGCTTGGCTCTTCAGAGCCACTCTAATTTTTCCCCTTCATCGATAGAATTTGATTTACCCCCCCCATATTATACCGCCAAAACCCTGCGTCATATAACGAGAAAGCATTCATCGGATCAATTCATTCTTATTATGGGCTCGGACAATTATTCTAATATCCACAGCTGGAATGAAGCAGAGTATATATTGAAAAACTTTCAAATATGCGTTTATGATCGAGATGGCTATAAGTATAATAATACCATAACCCCTCTTCAGCCAAAAGGAAGATATATTGATGTTTCTTCATCCTATATTAGGACTCACATTGAATGTAAATCAACAGAAAGATGGTTGAATCAAAAAGTCTCAATTTATATAAAACAGCATTGTTTATACTCCCAACATATTGAGTTTTAATATCAGATATGGTCCTTTAAAAAACTTGTAAATGATAGTTTGGCACGAGTTTTGATTAAATACTTAGTAGAGATAGTGTTGGGGTGGGGAAGTAATTAATAATAATTAATTAATCGGTGCTATGATATGGGTTAATTACTTCCCCATATTTTTAAACATACTAATAGCCCGTTCTAGAATCAGTTTGCCATCTGTATTATTTAAAGTTGGGTCACAGGCTCGTTCAGGGTGTGGCATCATGCCAAACACATTCCTTTTTAAATTACAGATTCCAGCAATATTTTTTAAAGACCCATTTGGGTTAGATCGTTTGTTAATGTCCCCCGTTTCATCACAGTATTTAAAAATAATTTGTTTGTTGTCGATAATATCTTGTAATGTTTTGTCATTTGCAAAATAACATCCTTCTGCATGTGCAATTGGAATTTTAAAAACATCTTTTACTCCAGTATTCTCTGTGAAAATAGTTAAGTTATGCTGTGGCTTAATAAAAACATTTTTGCAAATAAAATTATGGTTATGATTACGGATTAATGTGCCCGGCAGCAAGTTCGCTTCACATAGAATTTGGAAGCCATTACAAATGCCCATTACAAACCCACCAGCATTGGCAAAGTCTATCACTTTACTCATGATCGGAGAAAATCTCGCAATTGCTCCAGATCGAAGATAGTCTCCATATGAAAACCCCCCGGGTAAAATAATAAAATCTACATTTTTTAGGCTAGAATCTTTATGCCACAACTTAACTACCTTTTCCCCCAAGATATCTTGAAACGCATAAACAGCATCTTCATCGCAATTAGATCCTGGAAATACAACAACACCAAAGGTCATAATTAAAAAAATTTGAATATAAATGATAAACACAACAAACCTAATAAAAATGTTCGGAATTTTACATTTTTAATATAAATTAAATAATTAGCAACCAATATGCTAACAGGGATGCTAACTAGGTGAGTAAGCAGAAACGATTTAAATAATAGTGTGTAGGATATGATGAAAGCACTGAAAAAAAATAGAATATTAAACCCTTTTTTAGCTTTTTCTGTTTTTCGATAATAATTTTTATATAATTCCTGGATACTCAAAATAAATATGGCCAAAACTATAAACCCCCATAAATAATAATCATGAAGAGCACTGCTAAAGTTTTGGCTGTATTTAGGTAATATGGAGAAAAGGTTCAGTGGAGTGTATATTTTAGAGATGACATACACGAATCCAAGGGGATAAAAAAGCCCCATTAGTTGAATGGCCATATGTTTCCAATTAAATTGAGAATAATAAAATAATGATACTAATATTATGGGGTAAAAATAACTAAAACCACTATATGCTAGTGTCATTAATCCTAAAATAAATCCAGTTTTGAAGATGGCATTTTTAATATTTACTAAATGACTAAAATTTAATAATTGATCATAAAGTAGAACGAGCAATAGGCTGCTTATTCCTGTCCACAAGCTTGCATCTAATTCGATTAGTGGAAGTGAAATCAAAACAAAAACAATCCCGACAATATTATTTGGAATTTTTATTATGTTGTTTTTAACAATGGTGTGGTTTAGCACAAAAGCACTAAGGAATAAAAGTAATAATAACACAGAAGTTTTTATCACGCTATAGTTTTTAAGGAAATAATATATTAAATTTGTCTTTCAGAAATGTACTTAAAATTAATATAATGACAAATTTTTTTTATTGGTTAGGTGATCTTTTTGAATGCTCTTTTACAGTTCTTCCGTTTTTGGGGAATTATTTCAATTTACTCTTGGTATTATTGTTCTCTGCTGCCTTTGTGATTTCGTTAAGAAAATTTATTTAATTAAGTCGCGACCAATATCTTTTCGAAAATATAGGTCTTTAAATTTTATTTTTTCTATATCCTTATAGCACTTTTTAATGGATTGCTCGAGATCATTAGCTTTAGCTGTAATGGCCAATACTCGACCGCCGCTTGTTAGACATTTCTGGTTTTTTAATTTCATTCCAGCGTGGAATAAATTGCTCTCGTTTATTTTGTCAATGCCAAATATCTCATAGCCGGTTTCATATTTTTCTGGATATCCACCCGAAGTTAAAATTACAGTGGTTGTTGTGTCATGGCTTAATTTTAATGTTTTTTTCTCAAACATTGAACTTGAACCCATATCATGCAGTAGATCAAGCAGGTCGGACTCTATGCGCGGCATAATTGCCTGTGTTTCGGGATCACCTAGTCGAACATTATATTCTATAACAAAGGGCTCGCCATTCACATTGATTAGCCCAAAAAACAAAAATCCAGAGTATTCAATATTTTCTTTTTTCAATCCACTTAATGTTGGTTCAATAATTTTTGTTTTAATCTTGTCCATTAAAGCATTGTTTAAAAAAGAAACGGGTGACACCGCCCCCATTCCCCCGGTATTAAGTCCAGAGTTGTTTTCTCCTATGCGCTTATAGTCTTTTGCCGTTGGTAAGACTTTGTAGCTCTCCCCATTTGTTAAAATAAAAACTGATAATTCAATGCCTGTTAAAAAAGATTCGATGACAATTTTGCTTCCTGCTTCCCCAAATTTTTTTCTAAGAATGATGTCGTCAATTACCTCTTCCCCTTCACGCAATGTGCTACAGATAAATACTCCTTTTCCTGCCGCTAACCCATCTGCTTTAATCACAAATGGCGAAGACATATGTTTTAAGTGATTTTTTGCTTCCACAATATTTTTTTCATTAAAACTTTGAAAGTCGGCGGTTGGAATACTATGTCTTTGCATGAATTTTTTAGCAAACAATTTACTCCCCTCTAATTTAGCGGCCTCTTTTTTAGGACCCACAACTTGTAAATTTCGAATTTCAGGGTCATCTATCAATTTGTCATGTAGGCCCGAGACCAAAGGTTTTTCAGGACCTACAATTAGGATTGTAATACTGTGTGAAATGATTGCATTTTTGATTTCAGTATAATTATTAATATTAATTTCCAGATTCTCTGCGATTAAATTGGTCCCGGTATTTCCGGGGGCCACGTATAAATTCTTTATTAATGGACTTTGTTGAATTTTCCAGGCTAAGGCATGTTCTCGCCCACCGGACCCTAGTATTAATACATTTATCTTTTTGGGTTCATTCATTGGTTCAATTCTGCTAACATTTCACTAGTAATATTTAAATTATGAAATACTTGCTGCACATCATCATTCTCCTCAAATTTCTCAAAAACACTCAATAATTTTATTCCCTCACTAGCGATTAAATTTTTCGTTTCATGTGGAATCCGTTGAGTTTCCGCAGAAGTTATTTCTATATTCATACTTGCTAATTTTTCTTGCATGACACCAAATTGATCAAAGTCACATAAGATATTAAAATAGCCATCCTTTAACTCGAGATCCTCTAGTCCAAAATCTATGAGTTCCATCTCAAACAAGTCTGCTTCGATAGTAACTTGGTCTTGAGCTATTATAAATACTCCTTTTTTTTCAAATAAAAACTCTAAAGATCCATTTTTCCCTAATTCTCCTCCATGTTTATTAAAAATGGACCTTATTTCCGCCACCGTTCTATTAATATTGTCCGTTGCACACTCAATAAATACAGCAATTCCATGTGGAGCATAGCCCTCATATGTAACCTCCATATAGGTGTTTCCGCCATCACCACTAGCTTTCTTGATAGCTCTGTCTACATTTTCTTTAGGCATATTTACGCCCTTCGCGTTTTGTATTGCAGTTCTCAGTCTTGGGTTAGAGTTAATGTCATCCCCCCCCTCTTTTACCGCAACAGAAATTTCTTTAATAATTTTGGTGAAAACTTTACCTCTTTTCGCATCTTGGGCACCCTTTCTGTGCTTGATGTTAGCCCACTTACTATGTCCAGCCATAAATTATAATTAATCTTGATATCCTTCAACAAACATTCTTTCTTCATTCGTGAGTCTAGATTGAGGAATCTCTTTTAATATCTTGTGGGCATCGGATTTAGAGGAGTATGTTTTTCCTGAAACAACAACGCTTTTTTCTACTGTCTCAGTTTGCGTTGAGCTATTATTGTCCATGCCAGAATCTTCATTTATCGTGACAGTAGACCCAAAATAAATTAATAAGATAAGTCCAACCCCCGCTAGAAGCATAACACCCATTGAATTGTCATCTTGTTTTTTATTTATAGGTTTTTTGATAGTTTTTTTAGTAGCAGTTTTTTTAGTAGCAGTTTTTTTAGTAGTAGTTTTTTTAGCCATAATGGTTACATTTAAGATTAATAATTTACAAATATAAAAAGCATATTTTAATCATTCAATTTTAATACTGCAAGAAATGCAGATTGAGGAATTTCAACACTTCCGATTTGTTTCATTTTTTTCTTTCCCTTTTTTTGTTTTTCCAATAATTTTCTTTTTCTAGTTATATCACCACCATAGCACTTTGCTGTAACATCTTTTCGCAATGCCTTGACCGTTTCTCTAGATATTATTTTTGATCCTATAGCCCCCTGAATGGCTACATCAAATTGTTGTTTTGGTATTAGGTTTTTTAATTTAATACATATTTTTTTTCCAATTTCATATGCATGCTTTCTGTGTAATAGTGAGGATAAAGCATCTACTTGATCGCCGTTGAGCATAATGTCTAATTTCACTAAATGAGTTTCTTTATCTCCATCCGCCTGATAGTCAAAGGATGCATAACCCTTAGAAATACTTTTCAGTTTATCATAAAAATCAAATACAATTTCCGCTAATGGCATAGAAAATGCAAGTTCTACCCTGTCAGTAGTTAAATACACTTGTGATATAAGTGTGCCACGTTTCTCTATACACAAATTCATTACCGGCCCAATAAAGTCACTTTTTGTGATTATTTGAGCTTTTATGTATGGCTCTTTTACAAAATCAATTTTATCTAAAGAGGGAAAGTCAGATGGGTTATTAATTTGAATGTGTTCCCCTTTTTTAGTATATGCCTGGTATGAAACATTAGGAACAGTATTTATAACAGTCATATTAAACTCTCTTTCTAGTCTTTCTTGAATAATCTCCATATGTAGCATCCCCAAAAACCCGCACCTAAAACCAAACCCTAAAGCTATTGAGGATTCGGGCTCAAAAGTTAACGACGCATCGTTTAATTGGAGTTTTTCGATGGAGTTTCTTAATTCTTCATAGTCATCAGTGTCTACTGGATAAATACCTGAAAACACCATTGGTTTTACTTCTTCAAATCCAGAAATTGGCTCTTGGCATGGGTTGTCAACAGAGGTTATTGTGTCCCCAACTTTTACTTCGCTAGCATTTTTAATTCCCGAAATAATATAGCCTACATCGCCGGTTTGAATTATTTGCTTAGGGTTTTTATCCAAACGCAATGTCCCAATTTCATCAGCAAAGTATTCTTTTCCCGTAGAAAAAAACTTTACCCTCTCTCCCTTTTTTAAGTTTCCGTTTACTATTTTAAAATAAGCTTCGATTCCTCTAAAAGGGTTATATACTGAGTCAAAAATCAATGCTTGTAGATTGGCGCTCTCATTGCCTGTGGGAGCAGGCACTTGCCTTATTATCTCGCTTAAAATGCTTTCTACTCCTTGTCCAGTTTTGCCAGATGCGCCAATAATATCCTCTTCTTTACACCCTAACAGATCTACAATCTGATCTCTTATAGCCTCTTGATTTGCGCTTGGGAGGTCAATTTTATTTAGGACAGGAATAATTGTTAGGTCGTTTTCAAGTGCTAGATACAAATTAGAGATGGTTTGTGCTTCAATTCCTTGTGCAGCATCTACAATTAGTAGTGCCCCCTCACAAGCCGCAATAGACCTAGAAACTTCATAAGAAAAATCAACGTGTCCAGGAGTGTCAATTAGGTTAAGAATATAATTTTGACCCTGAAACGTATAGTTCATTTGTACAGCATGGCTTTTGATGGTAATTCCACGCTCTCTTTCTAGGTCCATGTCATCTAGTAGTTGATTTTGAGCATCTCTCACTGAAATGGTATTTGTAAACTCGAGCAGCCTGTCAGCTAAAGTGCTTTTTCCGTGGTCAATGTGTGCAATGATGCAAAAATTACGAATCTGACTTTTTAATAGTGACATGTTAATATATTTCTGTGTATGCAAATTTAACTTTTCTAGTTGACATATTTCTATCCCACTTGTGATTTTAGTATATTTGTTATACGTCGATTTAGAGACAAATCATATATGAGGTTTTTTTGGACATTTATTGTATTATTGTTTAGCGGCATTGGAATTTCTTTTTCTCAAGTTGTTACGTCTGAAGATGTAATACTCTGCGATGGAGAACAGGGCGAAACCTCAGTAACTTTAACGGCAACAGCGTTTTCAGTTGACCTAACAGACTCAGGTATTTATACGGACGATTTACATGGAGGTGTTATTGATATGGGTTTTGATTTTCAGTTTTATGGGAACACATATAACCAGGTTGTTTTAGCTTCCAACAATTATCTTACTTTTAATACAGCATCGGCAAACACATATTCTGATTGGACAATTAATGAAGCAGTTCCTAGCGCTACAGACCCTCCAATGAACTCAATTTTGTGTCCTTGGCAAGATATTAATCCGGGTGTTAACGGCAATGGAATCATTGCATATGCTACTATAGGAGAAGAGCCAAATAGAATATTTATCGCATCTTTTTGCGGGATACCAATGTATTCCTGTACAGACATTTGTTATTCTAGTCAAATCAAGCTTTTTGAAAGCACAAATGTCATAGAAACACATATTGCACAAAAAGTTTTATGTTCATCTTGGAATAGCGGATATGCTATACATGCGTTACATAATGAAAATGGAACAATAGCCCACGTAGTTACTGGATCAGATGGTATTGAGAGAAATTATCCGAACGCATGGACGTGTGAAAATGATGCCTGGAGATTTACACCTAACGGTGACAATGATTATACACTTGAGGAAATTGAATTTGCACCAGCCGTTGCTGGAACAGATATTATTTGGCAAGATGAATTTGGGAATGAAATAGGGACGGGTCCTGAAATTGTTGTTGTCCCTGGTGGAGATGTAATTTATACTGCGGGAGCTTCAATGTGTGGTACAGCTGGTGATTGGTGTGGTTTTGAGGGGGGCATAGAGGGCAGTGACGTAAATATCACTTTCGAGACTGTTGAGGTTTCTAGTATTGATGTAGTGAATACACCCTGTGATAATCCTAACGGTGGAAGCATCAATGTTGTTGTAGAGGGCACGGGCCCATTTACTTACACTTGGTCAAGTAATGGCAATGTGATTTCATCTGAAAACTCAAGCTCCATAAATAACTTGAGCTCAGGGGGCTACGAGCTAAATGTTAGCACTCCTAGTGGGTGTGAAGTAATAGAAGCAATTTTTGTAGATACTGATGGGAGCCCGGTTACTGAATCAAATGCTGGAAATGATGATGAAATTTGTGACACGGAATATCTTCTGAGTGGAAATATTCCGCTGGATGGCGAAAGTGGTGTCTGGACTTTAGTTTCCGGGGAAGGGGTGATTGTATCAGCTGGAGATGCGAACACCACTGTTTATGATTTGGGTTTTGGTCCAAATACGTTCTCATGGACTTTGGAAAATGAATGTGGAGCAAGCATAGATGAAATCACTATAATTGTTATTGATGGATCACCAACAATATTAAGTGTCGAATCGTTATTTTGTTTAGAACAAATTCCATTAATTGCAGACGAGTGGATTAATAATTTTGGCGAATGGAGTGTTGTTCCGTCAGAAGGGGTGGAAATTAATAACCCAATGAGTAATAATACATTTGCAACCGTGTCAGAATATGGCTCTTATGTATTTTCATTTGAAGGAAATTGTGGGGCAGATTCAGAAGTTGTTGTCATGAACTCTTTATCTCCCATGTTGTCTGGTCCTGAAGAAGTTTATTGTTTAGAGGCTTTTGAAATAAATGCTATTGTTGATGGTGATCCCGGTTATTGGGAAGGTGTTGGCCCTGGCAATATTACCTTTAGTGATCCAACAAGTTTAAGTCCGTTAGTTACCGTTGATGATTATGGTGTTTATGAATTGTTTTTTTATGGATGTGGATCAGGATCTAGTATATTCGTTGATGTAGTGGCTCCGACCCCATATATTGAAGATCCGGGAATTATTTATTGTGAATTCGAGGCAGAGATTGCCGGAGTTTCGTCATTTAATGGATCCTGGGCACCGGGAAACATTCCAGCTGGATCTACAATGAGTCTTCAAAGTGATGGGAATACTGCTTTTGTGACAGTTAGTGACTACGGAACTTATGAAATCACTTTTTCAAGTTGTGGAATTACAGACACTTTAAATTTGATCTTTGAAATCGCTGAACCCTATATTGTTTCAACAGACCATCAGAATTGTATTTTAACCATTGATTTAGATGCTGTAACGCCAGCAAATACGGGTTTTTGGGAGCAAACAGCAGGGCCTTCATATGCTGAAATCCTTAATCCATATTCTACGTCTACTCAGGCGGTTGTGTCAGAATTTGGCCTATATTCTTTTTCATTTATGTCTTGTGAATCTATCACGTATTTTGATATTGGCCTATCCTGCCCGATGACCATTCCAAATAGTTTGACTCCCAATGGAGATGGTGTAAATGATTTGTTTTTAATTCCAGATTTGACTCCCAATGTATACACACAAAGTGTTTTATATATTTATAATACATGGGGGGCAGTAGTTTATATAGACCCAGAATATGGTTTAAATGGGGAATGGTGGGATGGGAAAACCACTTATTATAGTAAGCCATTATCGACATTATTTCCAGAGCGCTATTTTGATGATCATTCTGGATATGTTAATGATGGGGTTTATTTTTATACCCTAGAGGTTTATAATCAGACGAATAAACAAAAAGAATTTTATTCGGGTGATATCTCTATTTTTTCTACAGACTAATAATTGTTGCTATAATCTTAGAGTTTATTTTGAGATAATCTTAGAATTTGTTTTGAGATAATATCAAATTCCACATTTATTATATCACCTTCTTTTACAAGCTTAAGGTTAGTTTCATTAAATGTATAGGGAATAATACTTGTTTCAAAACAATTTTTATTTGTGTAAATTTTAGATATGGTTAAACTTATCCCATTAAGAGCAATTGATCCCATAGGAGAAATTAGATCCTGATAATTATTATCGTATTTAAATATAAACCGCCAACTCCCCTGTCTTTCACGTATTTGGATACATGTAACGGTGTCGTCAACATGGCCTTGCACAATATGACCATCTAATCGATCGCCAACCAACAAACACCTTTCTAAATTAATTAAGTCTCCGATCTCAAGTAATCCAATGTTAGTTTTTTTTATCGTTTCTTCTACAGCGCATACGGAATAAGTTTGTTCTTTTCTCTCTATTACTGTCAAGCAAATTCCATTGTGCGCTATACTTTGATTTATTTGGAGCTCACTTGCTAATTTACTTGATATAGTTAGTATTAAGTTTGCTTGTTCTTTTGTGATGTTTTCAACTCGTCCAATATCCTCTATAATTCCAGTAAACATTTTTTTATTGCGTTTTTAATTGTCTATTTTAGACTACAAAAGTAATTATAAAAAATAATAACTATATGAAATTTAAAATCATATTATATGAATGTGACAAATCTCAAAAAATTAATTGGTATTTGTCATCTGAGCATACATTAGCATGTAGAGTTCCATTAAGCTTTATGTTAGGTCAAGATACAACACATGAAACAATTTGTGACCTAGTAAGGCGAGAGGGTGGAGCAATCTATAAATATCTTCAGGTTTTAAACAAAGGATATTATCTAACAAATAAGTTTAAATATGTTGGTGTTGAGTATTCAAATAAGTCTAAGCATAAAAATAAAATAATACTTGACAATTTATTAGAGGGATTGTTTCTTGCTAATTATGAATTCAATAGGCATAAAACAAATTTTAAAGGCACTGCATTTAACATTTCAACTACTTTTAATAATCCTATAAATTCAGCTTCAATTATAGGGGCATGTATTGCTAGAGATTTAGTTAATGAGCCCCTTTCTCATTTAAATGCAGTAAAACTCTCTGTAGTATTAAAAAAACTAGCTAAAAAATCAGGATTTCATTTAGAAGTTTTAAATGAAAAAAAGATCAAAGATTTAAAAATGGGTGGTGTTTTAAGTGTTAATAAGGGTTCGATTGCAAAGCCAACATTTAATATTTTAACCTACAAATCAAAAAAATCAAAAAGAAAAAATCCTATTGTTTTAGTTGGAAAAGGCGTTATGTATGATACGGGGGGACTTAGTCTAAAGCCAACACCAAACTCAATGGATATGATGAAGTGTGATATGGGGGGGGCTGCTGCTGTCATTGGCGCTATCTATGCATTAGCTCTCTCCAAATCAAATTGCTATGTTGTGGGTTTGATTCCTGCTGTTGAAAATAGGCCGGGCGGTGAGGCATATGTGCCTGGGGATGTTATTACAATGATGGATGGTAGTACAGTAGAAGTATTAAATACGGATGCTGAAGGGAGATTAATTTTAGCTGATGCATTACACTATGCTAAGCGCTATAAGCCTGAACTTGTCATTGACTTAGCAACCTTAACAGGTGCTGCAGCAAGAACGACAGGGAAATGTGGTTTAGTGGCCATGGAGAATTATAGAAAAGAAATTTTTACAGATTTTAGTGATCACATGCAAGAATTAATAAAGTCGGGTAATATCGTTGGAGAAAGAATTGTTGTGCAGCCGTTTTGGGATGATTATAAAGATGAATTAAAGTCTTCAATTGCTGATATTAAAAACCTAGGAGGTCCTGAAGCTGGTCATATTACTGCTGGAAAATTTTTAGAGTATTTTGTTGATTATCCTTGGATTCATTTAGATATTGCTGGTGCTGCATTTTTACAACAAGATTATCTGTATCATAAAACAGGCGGGACAGGTGTTGGGGTTCGCTTGTTGGTGAATTTTTTAATAAACAATAATTGATAGCATGATTGATCAAAAAAAGATTGTTTTAGGAATTTCTTGTGGAGATATCAGTGGCGTTGGTGTGGAGGCTATTCTGAAGGCTTTTTCAAATAATGATTTATTTGAATTTTGCACACCTGTTTTATATGTTCCACAACAGGTGCTAAACTATTACAAAAAAAAACATCCTGAACTTCAGGATTTCAATTATTATGTGGTCAAGAAGTCGAAAAGCTTGTCAGAATCAAAGCTCAATGTGATTAAAATTTTACATGATCACATTGATATAAGGCCCGGGTTTCCCTCTGCATTGGGAGCACAGATTGCTGTTCAGTCTTTAGATTTGGCGATAAAAGATTTAAAAAGTGATAGTATTCAAGTTCTTTTAACATTGCCGGTTAACAAGCACAATATTTCGACAATAAAAAAATCTTTTATTGGGCACACGGAGTATATGTCAGATTCATTTAATGACTTGGATACTTTAATGATTTTATGTCATGAAAAATTAAGAATTGCGACACTTACAAATCATGTGCCAATTTCCAAAGTTTCAAAGTTAATTACAAAGGCTTCTTTGAAAAATAAACTAGATCTTTTAATTGAAACATTAAGGGTTGATTTTCTAATCTCTAAGCCCAAAATAGCAGTATTAGGCTTAAATCCGCATGCTGGTGACGACGGTCTTGTTGGGAGTGAAGAGATAGACGTGATTGCGCCTGTGATTAATGATTTTTTTAATCAGGGTCATTTGGTTTATGGGCCGTATTCAGCGGATGCTTTTTTTGGGAAAGGAAGCTTTGCTTCGTTTGATGCTGTATTAGGAATGTATCATGATCAAGCTTTAATCCCATTTAAGTTTATGTCTTTTAATCAGGGCGTTAATTATACAGCAGGATTGCCTGTGATTAGGGTCTCTCCAGATCATGGGGTCGCGTATGATATTGCAGGACAAAACACTGTAAACATCGATTCCATTTTATCGGCCATATTTTTAGGTATTAAGCTATACTCTAATAGACAACTGCGCGCAGGTCTTGAAGAAAAAAGCGTGGAGGAATAATATCAAAATATAAGTTGTTTGTATAGGGTTTTTTTATATATTTGCAAACCAAATTAATAGATTTAGCTATGGCTCATCCAAAGAGAAAAATATCTAAAACAAGAAGAAATAAGAGAAGAACTCACTATAAGGCAACTTCTCCAGTTATTGCAATATGCCCTAACACGGGGGTGTCTCATGTTTTCCATAGAGCATATGTCCATGAGGGAAAACTATATTACAAGGGAAAGGTTGTTTCAGAGACAATTTAAAGTAAACTTTTTGAACAATCCTTTATTAGATTTTTTTGCGGGGTTAGCTTTTTAGGATATATTTATGCTTAATTTAGATTATTTATTTTGGCCCAAAATTTTCAAGACAAAACATCAAAAATATCAGCTGTAGCTAGCTGGGTTCCGGATTATATTTTAAATAATGACGAATTATCTAAAATGGTTGATACTTCTGATGAATGGATCACAACTCGGACAGGAATTAAAGAGAGAAGGATTTTAAAAGATCCTTTGTTGGCAACATCTGATATGGGAGCTAATGCTGTTAATGAGCTATTAAAAAAAAGAGGTATAGCGCCAGATGAAATTGATTTAATTATTTGTGCTACCGTTACTCCTGATATGCTTTTTCCGGCCACTGCATGTTTAATCGCTGAGAAGGTTGGAGCAAAAAATGCTTTTGGTTTTGATTTGTCAGCAGCCTGTTCTGCTTTTCTTTTTGCCCTTGATTGTGGAGATAAATATATTGTCTCCGGACAATATAAAAAAATAGTTGTCGTGGGTGCCGATAAGATGTCTTCAATTGTTGATTATACTGACAGAAAAACATGTGTTATATTTGGGGATGGAGCAGGGGCGGTTTTACTTGAACCTGGTGAATGTAAGGATGTGGGAATTCAAGATTCTATTTTAAAAGTTGATGGTGCTGGAGGAGAATACTTAAAAATGGTTGCAGGAGGCTCTTTGAATCCAGCGACAATAGATACTGTAAAAATGGGACAGCATTATATTTATCAAGACGGTAAAACGGTGTTTAAATTTGCGGTCACTAAAATGGCAGATGTTTCAGAAGAAATTATGAAAAAAAACAACTTAAAAGGAGAAGATATATCTTGGTTGGTGCCTCATCAGGCAAACTTAAGAATTATAGATGCCACGGCAAAAAGAATGAATGTGGATCAAAGCAAGGTCATGGTTAATATTCACAAGTATGGAAATACAACTGCTGCTACTATTCCTATTTGCTTGTCTGAATGGGAAAGTCGGTTGAAAAAAGATCAGAATTTAATACTTGCTGCTTTTGGTGGTGGGTTCACATGGGGGGCGATATACTTGAAGTGGGCATATTAGTTGTTTTTTTCATCATTTTTCATCATTTTTCATCATTTTTCATCATTTTTCATCATTTTTCATCATTTTT
>PBKX01000002.1 GCA_002722215.1 Flavobacteriales bacterium
AACATTTTTTATTAAAACAATTTTGAGCATGAAAATAAACGTTATTATTCTATCATTTCTAACCATGTTTATATCTCTATCTTTATCTCAAGAGAATATTGTCATCAATCACAATGCACCTGAAATTACATTTGAACAAGATATTATTGACCTAGGAGAATTTATGCAATATGATGACCCAAGCTCAAAATGTGAATTCAAATTTACAAATACGGGGAAAGAGCCTTTAATTATCTCCAAATGTAAAGGCAGCTGCGGGTGCACTGTGCCTGAATGCCCGAAAGAGCCCATATTACCAGGAGAAACAGGTTTAATAAAAGTAAATTATGATGAAAAAAGAGTAGGGTCATTCAATAAAAGTATCACAATCACATCGAATGCTCAAAACACTACTAAGGTGATCAAAGTAAAAGGAAAAATAATTGCAGTCAATAACGATAATGGTGCTCCAGTAAAAAAACAATCTGGATTAGTGCCAAAAGCAAATTAAATTCTAATGTTAACAATGTCCGAAAAGGGGAAGAAAATGCCTGAATCCCCAATTAGAAAACTAGTTCCATTTTCTGAAAAAGCAAAAAAAAAAGGTATAAATGTCTTACATTTAAATATTGGTCAACCCGACATACTGCCACCAAAAAATGTTATTCAAAAAATTAACAACTTTAAGATTGATCAAATTACATATAGTCATTCTGCAGGGATAGAAGAATATCGAAGAAAGCTAGCAATATACTATCAAAAAATTCAAAAACATATTTCTTATCAAGATATATTAATTACAACAGGTGGGTCTGAAGCATTAAACACAGTATTAAATTGCATCTGTGATCCAGGAGATGAGATTATTATACCTGATCCATACTATGCGAATTATAACGGATTTTCTAATGGAGCTAACATTAAAATAAAAGCTATAACATGTCTAATAGATGATGGATTTCGATTACCTGAGATAAATACATTTGAAAAAAAAATAACTAAGAAAACAAAAGCAATTCTGATATGTAATCCAGGTAATCCAACTGGGGCTCTATATACGTCAAAAGAATTACAAGAATTGGCAAAAATTATTAAAAAATATAATCTATTTTTAATTGCAGACGAAGTATATCGAGAATTTGTTTATGATAATCAACAACACTATTCAACACTCAACTTAACAACGATTCAAAAAAACACTATTCTTATAGACTCAACTTCGAAAAGATATAGTATGTGTGGAGCAAGAATCGGATGCATTGTATCTAAGAATAAGGATCTAATCAAAACGGCATTAAAATTTTCTCAGGCAAGATTAAGTCCACCAATCTTTGGCCAACTAGCTGCAATGGAAGCATTGAATACAAAAAATTTATATTTCAAAAAAGTAATTCAAGAGTATACTAAACGTAGAAATACTCTAGTGAATGGATTAAATAAAATACCCGGCATTAAATGCCCTATGCCGAAAGGTGCATTTTATTGCATTGCAGAATTACCAGTAAAAAATAGCGAGACATTCTGTCAATGGTTATTAGAAAAATTTAGTTTTAAAGGAACAACAGTAATGCTGGCACCAGCAAGTGGATTTTACAGCAAAGAAAACGGAACTCAAAATCAAGTGAGAATTGCCTATGTCCTAGATATCAATAGACTTGAATTAGCAATTAAAATTATACAAGAAGGACTAGAAATATACAAAGACTAGTCATATAATAAATATTTCGCGCGTATTAGCAAAAAAGCTTGAATACCCTCATTCCAAGTTTCTCTAATTTCATTTTCATTCATATGATTAATTATCTGGTCTTGTAATGCTCCATTACCAGATAATTTATTAAAAAAGTTATTGAAAAATCTATCTTGATAATATGTAGGTGACTGATGATAGGCATCAATTAAAAAATGTAAATTAATTTTATTAATCGAATCACGATAATAGTCTTTTAATTCAAATCCATAACACAATGTGCCATTATATTTTGGGTCTTTAGATCCGAAATTGGGTTCTGGGGAAAAAGAAAAATCAGTACTTAAAAAAGGAGCACCATAAATTTCAAAAGGAAAATCCGTGCCGCGACCAACACTGATTAAAGTGCCTTCAAATAAACATAAAGAAGGATATAAAAGCATTGAGTTCATTGTTCTTAAATTAGGAGATGGTGGAGTCTGTATCCTAATAGGATTATACCGAGAATATGACCGCATTTGAACCACCTTTAAATTACATTTTTTTTGATGCCCTAACCAACCCTCACCATTGATCATTAATGCATACTCACCAATAGTCATTCCATACACAATTGGAACAGGATGCATTCCAACAAACGAAGAGTATTCTTTTTCTAAAACCGGTCCGTCAACATAATGTGTATGAGGATTAGGCCTATCTAGGACCAGTAGTTCTATATTTTGCTCTGCACATGACTCCATAACATAATGTAAAGTAGAAATATATGTATAGAACCGAACCCCCACATCCTGTATATCAAATACAATAATATCAATATTACGTAAATGCATAGAGTTGGGTTTTTTATTTTTACCATATAATGAGATTATGGGAATAGAATCATAGTAAGAGGTGTGATCTATATATTCACCTGCATTAAACTTCCCAGAAAAACCATGTTCTGGAGAAAATATAGTAGAAATATTCATGCCTAGTGCATGCAACGTATCAATTAAATGGGTATTATTAACTTGAGAAGTTTGGTTAACTACTAAACCAATATTTTTATTTTTTAATATGCTTTGATACTCATTTATATTATCAATACCTAGATCCTGCGAAAAAATAGATATTTGACAAAAATTTACAACTAAAATAATTAGAATTGATTTAGGCAATTTCATATATTTGAATTTAATAATTTTATTATATCAAAAATTGAATTTTGAATTATTTCTTTCAAAAAGACTATCTAGATCAAAATTAAACACAAATTACTATTCTGGGCCGATTACCAAGATATCAATATCTGCAATTGCTGTCAGTATTATTGTTATGATTATTGCAATTGGCTCAAGTAAAGGATTAGAATCAGCTATCCAAAACACAATACGAAATGCAGAGTCTGATATACAAATAACATCTATAGATAATTCTAAGGGAATCAATGCCATTAAAATCGAAAAGTTAGTTCTAGATAAAATATCGAATATAGAAAACATAAAACATATACATTCAATAATCAATAAACCAGGTATTATTAGCAATAATAATAATATCGAAGGTATTGTCATTAAAGGAATAGATTCTTTATATAAAACTGATTTCATTAAAAATAGTCTTATACTAGGAAGAAATACTGAAACGAATAATGAAATACTCATATCTGTTCAACAAGCAAAAAAATTAAAGCTAAAAGTTGGAGATCAAGCCATCATATATTTCTTTTCAAATAACAATAACATCCAAAAACGGAAATTTATGATTTCTGGAATATATGAAACAGCAAATGAAAAGTTTGGTGAGTTTTATGCATTTACAAAAAAAGAAACTATCCAAAAAATAAATAAATGGGATAAAGAGGATGCAAGTACTTATGAAATTGAATTAATTGAATATAAAGAAGTGGAAAAAATAGAAAGAGAAATTAATAATAATTTGCCTTATAATTTATTAGCATCATCAATTAATAACAGATTCCCAAATATGTTTGTTTGGATTGATTTATTTAACAGAAATATGCTATTTATAATAATTGTTATGTGTATTGTGTGTTTGATTAATCTTACAAATGCTTTATTAATCCTCATACTAGAGAGATTACAAATGATTGGAACACTCAAATCTTATGGGTGCTCTAATTATTCCATACTCAAAATATTTTTATATAACAGTATCAACATTTCAGGCAAAGGGATCATAATAGGTAATATCATTGGATTAATTTTATGTTTTATTCAAAAAAAAACACATATAATTCAATTGAACCCAACATCTTATTTTGTAAATTACCTGCCTATTGCTATAGATATAGAATTTTTAATCCTTATAAATATCACAGTATTTTTAACAATTCAAATGAGCATAATAATTCCATATTATATAATAAAAAACATATCACCTGCTAACATATTAAAATCAACTAAATGAATTACGTAAATCATATCACTGAACTAATTGGGAATACACCACTAGTTAAATTAAATAATATCACAAAGGATATTAAAGCAAATATATTAGTCAAATTAGAATCATTTAACCCAGGACATTCAATTAAAGATAGAATTGGCATAAGCATGATTCAGGATGCTGAAAAAAAAGGACTATTAAAAAAAGGTAGTGTTATAATAGAATCTACATCTGGAAATACTGGAATGGGATTAGCGCTAGGTGCTATTAAAAAAGGGTACAAAATGATTGTGACTATGCCAGATAAAATGTCTAGTGAAAAAATTGATATCTTAAAAGCCATTGGAGCAGAAGTAATCATCACACCTACCAATGTAGAGCCTGAAGATCCAAGATCTTATTATTCTGTTGCCAGAAATTTAGAAAAAAAAATAAAAAACAGTTTTTATGTTAATCAATACGATAATTTATCGAATAGAAAGACTCACTATGAAAAAACAGGTCCAGAAATATGGGAACAAACAAATGGAAAAATTACACATTTAATTGCAGGTGTAGGAACAGGCGGAACAATTACAGGATGTGCAATGTTTCTAAAGAAAAAGAAAAAAAACATAAAAATATGGGGGATTGACACATATGGATCTGTATACAAAAAATTCCATGAAACAGGTATATTTGATAAAAATGAAATCTACTCTTATACTACTGAAGGGATTGGAGAGGATATTATTCCAAAAAATGTAGATTTTAAATATATTGATCATTTTGAGAAAGTGACAGACAAAAATGCTGCTGTAATGACTCGCAGATTAGCTAAAGAAGAAGGCATTTTAGCAGGTAATTCATCTGGAGCAGCCATTGCAGGACTAGTGCAGTTAAAAGGTAAATTAAAAGAAACTGATAACGTAGTAATTATCATCCCAGATCATGGCAGCAGATATCTTGCTAAGATATATAATGATACCTGGATGAAAACTCAAAAATTTATTTAATACTAATCGCCTATGCCTGTGCTTTTGGACCACCAAAATCTAACGGAATCTTTTTGAGATCAATAGCTTTAATGGATCCATGTTGTTTTTCAAAGTTTGAAACATTCTGCGCTAGAGCATTCATGAATTTTTTCGCATGTGCTGGTGAAAGCACTATCCTAGACAAAACCTTGGCTTTCGCAAAACCTGGCATCATTGTTGCAAAATCAAAAACAAATTCTGTAGGAGAATGATTAATAATTCCTAAATTAGAATAAACACCATTAGCAACATCTTCTTTTACTTCAATATTTATTTTGTTTTGCACACTATCTTTTTTTTCACTAGACATAAATAGAAATTTAATATATTATTCTTCACGTTCTTTTACTGCATCTATATCATCATTTACATTAGTCATTGCTTCTAATTCTATTTTTGAACCAACTACCACATTTTTAAATTTAACACCAGTTCCAGCAGGTATTTGGTGACCAATAATGACATTTTCCTTCAAGCCTAGCAAGTTATCTACTGTCCCCCTAATAGCTGCATTATTCAAAACCTTTGTCGTTTCTTGGAAAGAAGCCGCAGACATGAAACTTTTTGTTTGTAACGAAGCTCTAGTAATACCTTGTAAAATTGGCTTTGAAATAGCTGTCACCGCATCACGAGCAGTAATTATTTTTTTGTTACTCTGCTCTAAGATAAAGTTTTGATCTCTTAATTCTCTAGCAGATATCTCAGAACCAACTTGGAAACGTTCATCTTCGGAGTCACCAGAATCCTCTACAATTTTTAAGTGATATAATCTATCATTTTCTTCTTTGAAATCCTGCTTATGCACTAACTCTCCCTCTAAAAATCGTGTATCACCCGGATCTAAAACTTTCACCTTTCTCATCATTTGCCTTACAATCACTTCAAAATGTTTATCATTGATTTTTACACCTTGTAGTCTATAAACTTCCTGTAGCTCAAAAACTAAGTATTCTTGAACCTTATTCGCTCCTTGAATAGATAAATAGTCAGCAGGTGAAATAGAACCATCTGATAATGCCATACCTGATTTAACAAAATCATTCTCTTGCACTAATATTTGCTTGGAAAGAGGAACTAAATACTTTTTAACATCTCCCATTTTTGACTCAATAATAACTTCTCTATTTCCTCTCTTGATTTTTCCATAAGAAACAATTCCATCTATTTCTGTAACAATAGCAGTATTAGATGGATTTCGTGCTTCAAATAATTCTGTAATCCTAGGCAATCCACCAGTAATGTCACCAGTTTTAGCCGCAGTCCTTGGTATTTTTGCAACAATACTACCCATAGCTAATTTATCCCCTTCATTAACGACAATATGTGCGCCAACTGGCAAATTGTATGTCTTTTCCTTCTTTCCTTTTATTACTTTTAAAACAGGTATTTTTTTCTTATCCTTTGTTTCTATAATCACTTTTTCTTTAAAACCTGTTTGTTCATCTATTTCAATTCTGTAGGTAATCCCTTGTTCAAAATCTTCAAACTTGACTTCTCCTGCAATTTCAGAAATAATTACAGCATTATAAGGATCCCATTCACAAATTACATCACCCTTAGATATCAGAGCATTCTCTTTCACTTTTAGCGAAGAGCCATATGGGATATTAGAAGAGTATAACACTACTCCGCTATCTTCATCAACAATTTTTATCTCACCAGTCCTACCAATAACAATCTCCGACTTTTTATTATTACTATCTTTACCTGAAATTGAACGCAACTCCTCAAACTTAATTTTACCATCAAATTTTGAGATCATTTCCGACTCTTGAGTAGATCCAGATGCTACCCCACCAATATGAAATGTTCGTAACGTTAATTGAGTTCCTGGTTCACCAATAGATTGAGCGGCAATAACACCAACAGCTTCACCAATTTGAGTAGGCTTATTAGTAGCTAAACTTCTCCCATAACAAGCAGCACAAACACCAGATGTTAACTCACAAGTTAAAACAGATCTAACTAGGACAGAATCAATACCACTCTCTTCAATTTGTAATGCTATATGAGAGGTTATTTCATCACCTACCGAAAGTACTTGTTTACCATCTATCACAATATCGCGTAATGATGTCCTTCCTTCAATTCTTGAGGAAATAGATTCAATGATTTCATCTTGTTTTCTAACTGGAGTCATCTCAATACCTCTTAATGTTCCACAATCTGGTATCTTAATGATCACATCCTGCGCAACATCTACTAATCTTCGCGTTAAATAACCAGCATCGGCGGTTTTTAATGCCGTATCTGCTAATCCTTTTCGGGCACCATGGGTAGAAATAAAATATTCCAAAATAGATAGTCCTTCCTTGAAATTAGACAAAATTGGATTTTCAATAATTGCACCACCTCCAGAAGTAGATTTTTGCGGTTTAGCCATCAAACCCCGCATTCCTGACAATTGACGAATTTGCTCCTTTGATCCTCTTGCACCAGAGTCTAGCATCATATAAATAGAATTAAAGCCTTGATTATCATTGGCTAAATCTGACATTGCTTTTTCTGTTAATTTAGAATTTGTATTAGTCCAAACATCAATAACCTGATTATATCTTTCGTTATTAGTAATGAGTCCCATATTATACGATTCGCTAATTTGATCGACATTATTAATTGCTTCTAAGACCATACTATCTTTATTATCAGGAACTAAAACATCTCCTAAAGAAAAAGATAAACCTCCCGAAAAAGCTGTTTTATATCCTAATTTTTTTATTGAATCTAAAAATTTTGCAGCAGTTGGAGCATTTGTTTCTTCTAAAATTCTACCAATTAAATCTCTCAAGTTTTTCTTTGTACAAACCTCATTAAAGTACTCTGTCGCTAGTGGAAGAGCTTCATTAAATAATACGCGCCCTACAGTCGTCTCCATCAAATGAAAATCAATAGGATTCTTTTTATCAATTGGCAATCTAACTTTAATGATAGCATGTAAATCAGCTTTACCTTCATTGTAAGCAATACTGACCTCTTCAGGAGAGTAAAAAGTTAGGCCTTCTCCTGTAACAATATGTTCTTTGGTACTTCTTCTAGATTTGGTCATATAATATAATCCTAAAACCATATCTTGAGAAGGTACTGTTATTGGTGCACCATTAGCTGGATTTAAAATATTGTGAGACCCTAACATCAATAATTGTGCTTCTAAAATTGCTGCTGAACCTAACGGAACATGAACCGCCATTTGATCACCATCAAAATCCGCATTAAAGGCAGTACAAGACAAAGGGTGCAACCTAATTGCCTTCCCTTCAATTAATTTAGGCTGGAAAGACTGTATCCCTAATCTATGTAATGTTGGTGCCCTATTTAATAGTACCGGATGTCCTTTAATAACATTTTCTAAAATATCCCAAACTACAGGCTCCCTAGCATCAATGATCTTTTTAGCTGATTTAACAGTTTTTACAATTCCTCTTTCAATTAATTTTCTAGCTACAAATGGCTTAAATAACTCTGCAGCCATATCTTTTGGAATTCCACACTCATGCATTTCTAATTCTGGCCCTACAACAATTACCGATCTAGCTGAGTAATCAACCCGTTTACCTAATAAATTTTGCCTAAATCGACCTTGTTTTCCCTTTAAGTTATCTGATAAAGATTTTAAAGGCCTATTAGACTCTGACTTAATCGCTGATGCCTTTCTAGTATTATCTAGCAACGAATCCACAGACTCTTGCAACATTCTCTTTTCATTTCTTAAAATAACAGCAGGAGCTTTAATTTCCATTAACCTTTTTAATCTATTATTTCTAATAATAACACGCCTATATAAATCATTTAAATCAGAGGTTGCAAATCTACCCCCATCTAATGGAACTAAAGGACGTAATTCAGGTGGTATCACAGGAATAACCTGTAGAATCATCCATTCTGGCTTATTTTCAATTGTTTCATTTGCTTCACGAAAAGCCTCTACAACATTTAATCGCTTTAAAGCTTCGTTTTTTCTTTGCACAGATGTTTCACTATGCGCTTTTCTACGTAGATCTTTTGACAATGAGATTAAATCAATTTGACCCAATAAATCAATTAATGCTTCAGCACCCATTTTAGCAATGAATTTATCTGGGTCTGAATTATCTAAATACATATTTTCTTTCGGCAACCTATCAAGAATATCAAAATACTCATCTTCAGTTAGAAACTGCATATGTTGAATTGGATTTCCCTCTTCATCCATTGCACTTCCTGGCTGTATCACAACATAACGTTCATAATAAATAATCATATCCAACTTCTTAGTTGGCAAACCTAATAGATAACCTATTTTATTAGGTAAATTTCTAAAGTACCATATATGAGCGACTGGAACTACTAACTTAATGTGACCAATTCGTTCTCTACGAACTTTTTTCTCTGTCACTTCTACACCACATCTGTCACATACAATTCCCTTGTATCGAATTCTTTTATACTTACCACAATGACACTCATAATCTTTCACCGGCCCAAAAATCCTTTCACAAAACAAGCCATCTCTTTCGGGTTTAAAGGTTCTATAATTAATAGTTTCAGGTTTAATGACCTCACCAAAAGAATCTTCAAGAATTGATTCAGGAGATGCAACACTGATAATTAATTTAGAAAAATCAGCATTATTTTTTTTCTTTTTTTTCAAATACTTCATACCATCGAAAATAATAAAATTAATACTAAGACATTGTTATTTTCAAACCAAGCCCTTGCATTTCATGTAATAATACCTTAAAGGATTCCGGCAAACCTGGTTCAGGCAGTGGATTACCTTTAACTATTGATTCATATGTCTTTGCTCTACCATACACATCATCCGATTTTACAGTCAATATTTCTCGTAGTGTATTAGATGCTCCAAATGCCTGAAGAGCCCAAACCTCCATTTCTCCAAATCGCTGACCACCAAATTGAGCCTTTCCTCCCAAAGGTTGTTGTGTAATTAAAGAATATGGACCTATAGATCGAGCATGCATTTTATCATCTACCATATGTCCTAATTTTAACATATAGATAACACCCACAGTAGCTTTTTGATCAAACCTTTTACCAGTTCCTCCATCATATAAATAAGTATGGCCAAATCTTGGGATACCTGCTTTATCTGTATAGTGATTAATTTCATCAATAGTAGCACCATCAAAAATAGGTGTTGCAAATTTGACACCTAATTTCTGTCCTGCCCAGCCTAAAACAGTTTCATAAATTTGACCCAGATTCATTCTAGAGGGGACACCTAAAGGATTTAAAACTATATCAACTGGAGTACCATCTTCTAAAAATGGCATATCTTCATCTCGAACAATTTTTGCTACAATACCTTTGTTTCCATGTCTACCAGCCATTTTATCTCCTACTTTTAACTTCCTTTTTTTAGCTACATATACTTTTGCCAATTTTAAAGTACCACTTGGAAGCTCATCACCTATCGTAATATTAAACTTCTTTCTTCTCAATTTAGATTCTAGGTTAGAAATAGCAATTGAATAATTATGAAGAGCCTTCTTAATTAATTTATTCACATCATTGGTACTTGTCCATTGATATGAATTAATATGACGGAAATCTTGTATTTTTGCCAAGACTTTTTGTGTCATCTTTTGACCTTTTGCAATCAAAACTTCGCCATCTTGATTAATTACTCCTTGAGAAACCTTGGACTTAATAATTTTAAATAATTTATCAACTAAAATATTTCGAATCTCTCCTTTTTGTTTTTCAAATTTATCATCCAATAACTTGATTTCTTCTTTATCTTTTAGCCTAGCTTTTTTATCCTTCATAGAGCGTTGAAATAATTTTTTATCAATTACAACACCTCTCAACGATGGAGGAGCTTTTAAAGATGCATCTTTTACATCACCTGCTTTATCACCAAAAATAGCACGTAATAATTTCTCTTCTGGAGATGGATCTGATTCACCTTTTGGTGTAATTTTACCAATTAAAATGTCTCCCGGATTAATTTCTGCACCTACTCTAATAATACCATTCTCATCTAAATCTCCCGTAGCATCTTCACTGACATTAGGAATATCAGGTGTTAATTCTTCTGGACCTAATTTTGTTTCTCTAACATCTAAAGAATACTCATCAATATGTACAGAAGTAAATAAATCTTCTCTCACAACACGTTCAGAAATTACAATTGCATCTTCGAAGTTATAGCCTTTCCATGGCATAAATGCAACTTTTAAATTTTTACCTAAAGCTAACTCCCCTTTATCGGTACAATAACCTGAGTTGAGTATTTGACCTTTAGAGACCTTCTCTCCCTCTGAGACAAGCGGTTTTAAATTAAAACAAGTATTTTGGTTAGTTTTTTTAAATGTACTTAAAGAATACTCTTTTTCTGTGCCAGAAAAACCTACTATTTTTTCCGAATCACTTAATTTATAATCAATAATAATTTTATTTTTATCTACATAAGTAACTACACCATCTCCTTCTGCTTTAATACAAATTCGAGCATCATTAGCAACATTAAATTCTAAACCAGTACCAACAACAGGAGACTCGTCTACAATAAGTGGAACAGACTGACGCATCATATTAGATCCCATAAGGGCCCTATTGGCATCATCATGTTCTAAAAATGGGATTAAAGAAGCAGAAATAGATGCAATCTGATTAGGAGCAACATCCATATAGTCGATTTGATTAGGTGGTAAAACCGGGAAATCTCCCATTTGCCTTGCCTTAATCCTATCATGAGTAAATTTACCCTTTTTATTTAACTNNGCATTNGCTTGTGCAATNGTNTTTTCNTCNTCTTCTTCNGCTGTTAANTATTTTATNTNNGACAANTCNACTANNCCNNTTNNATACNTCTCTATATGGNGTTTCAATAAAACCCATTTTATTAATTTTAGCAAATACACATAGTGAAGAAATTAAACCAATATTAGGTCCTTCAGGTGTCTCAATAGGACATAATCTACCATAATGTGTATAATGAACATCTCTCACTTCAAATCCAGCTCTTTCNCGAGATAAACCACCTGGTCCAAGTGCAGANAAACGCCTCTTATGAGTGATTTCAGCTAAAGGATTAGTTTGATCCATAAATTGTGANAATTGATTTGTGCCAAAAAATGTATTAATCACGGAGGATAATGTTTTAGCATTGATTAAATCAATTGGTGTAAAAACTTCATTATCTCTAACATTCATTCTCTCTCTAATAGTCCTTGCCATTCTAGCTAACCCAATACCAAATTGATTATATAATTGTTCCCCAACGGTCCTTACTCTTCTATTGCTTAAATGATCAATATCATCTACATCTGCTTTTGAATTAATTAATTCAATTAAAAATTTTATAATCANGATAATATCTTCACTTCTTAAAACAACGTCAGTTGGGTTATCAGNAATATTGAGCTTTTTATTAATTCNATATCGACCAACTTCACCTAAACTGTACCTCGTTTCAGAAAAAAACAATTTATCTATTATACCTCTAGCAGTTTCTTCATCTGGAGGCTCTGCATTTCTTAATTGCCTATAAATATGTTCAACAGCCTCTTTCTCTGAATTTGTAGGATCTTTTCGAAATGTATTATGAATAATTTCATAATGTGNAGATAATTCANCTCCCTTATAAATTAAAATAGTAGTNGNCCCCGAATCTATTATTTCTTCAATATGTTCCTTTTCAAGAATTATATCTCTATCNATCACNACTTCNTTTCTTTCAATATGTACCACTTCACCCGTATCTTCATCAGAAAAATCTTCTACCCAAGTCTTTAGAACTCGAGCAGCTAATTTTTTACCAACAACTTTTTTAAGTGATGTTTTACTAACCTTAATCTCATCTGCTAAACCAAAAATATCTAANATATCTTTATCGTGCTCATATCCAATTGCTCTAAATAAAGTAGTTACAGGAAGTTTCTTTTTTCGATCAATATAAGCATACATGACATTGTTAATATCAGTAGAAAANTCTATCCAAGAGCCCTTAAATGGAATAACACGCGCAGAATATAACTTTGTTCCATTAGCATGATAAGATTGGCCAAAAAACACACCAGGCGATCTATGTAATTGTGATACACAAACCCTTTGTGCCCCATTAATTACAAAATTACCTGTTAATGTCATATATGGNATATTTCCTAAATAGACATCTTGAACAATTTCTTCAAAATCTTCGTGTTCAGGATCTGTACAATATAATTTCAATCGNGCNTTTAAGGGCACACTATAAGTTAAACCCATACTAACACACTCTGCAACTGAGTATCTTGGTTGATCTATGAAATAATCAACAAACTCCAAGACAAACTGATTCCTNGTGTCAGTAATAGGAAAATTCTCATTAAAAACCTTAAATAAACCTTCTTGATTTCTATTTTCTGAATCTGTATCAAGTTGAAAAAAATCCTGAAACGATTTAATTTGAATATCAAGAAAATCTGGATATTCCGCATTACCACTAAATGCACCAAAGTGGATTCTATTTTTATTTACCAAAGCAATTATTTTAAATTAATTAATCAAACTAACAAACCTATATTGATATAGGTTAAAATACTGAAACAAACNAANCTATAAGTAAACGCATTACTTATATTCTACAATATATNAAGTCAATNTCTACTTAACTTCAACTTCTGCTCCTGCCCCCTCTAATTGCTCTTTCATTGCATTTGCTTCATCTTTTGCTACACCTTCCTTTAATGTAGCAGGCGCACCATCAACTAAATCTTTAGCGTCCTTAAGTCCTTTACCTGTTAATTCTTTAACTAATTTTACAACTGCTAACTTTGATCCTCCAGCAGATTTTAAAATAACATCAAATTCTGTTTTTTCTTCTGCTCCTGAATCACCAGCTGCACCAGCTGCACCAGGTGCCGCAACTGCAACTGCTGCTGCTGCAGGTTCAATACCATACTCCTCTTTCAAAATTGTTGTTAGTTCACTAACCTCTTTTACAGTAAGATTTACCAACTTTTCTGCAAAATCTTTTACATCGGCCATAATTATTTAATTTTTTATTTGGTTATAACTCTATTTTTATACTATTANTTTTCTTTCACTTCATTATTATCCTGCATTTCCTCCGAAGATTTGTCCTCCGAAGATGTATCCTCCGAAGATATATCCTCCGAAGATGTGTCCTCTGAAGATGTGCCCTCTGAAGAATTTATTTCTTTTTTTGTNCCTGAATTACTCTCTAACGCAACTAATACACTAGCGATATTTTGCTGAGCTGANCCCAAAGAAGATAGTACATTTTTAATAGGTGATTGAAGTAACATAATAANATCACCTATTAATTCTTCTTTTGATTTTAATGATGCTAATACATCTAATTGCTCATGTCCTAAGTATGTAGATTCTTCAACATGCCCTCCCTTTAAGTTTAGTTTCTTAGATGTTTTTTCTAATTNCTCCTTGTCTAAGAAGTTTTTTATTACTTTTGCTGGCGCATTTGCAATATCTGATATCATTAACGNTGTATTACCCTTTAGCANGGTNTTAAAATCTGACAAATCCTTATCACAAGCATCCATCGCTTTTTGCAATAAAGTATTTTTAACAACTGATAAAGTAANACCTTNGTCAAAACACATTCGTCTTAACNTACTAGTCTGCTGAGCATCTAAACCAAAAATCTCTGTAAAATANATATTTTTACTTTGAGTTAAATGCGCTGTTAGATCAGTTACTATTTTTATTTTTTGTTCTTTATTCACTTCTATTTAAAATCTAATTACTAATATTTTTACAATCAATCTTAACACTAGGGCTCATTGTACTAGACATAGCGACTGTTTTAACATAGGTACCTTTACTTGAGCTCGGTTTAAGTTTAATGATAGTACTTAATAATTCATTCGCATTCTCAGCAATTTGCGTATCCGTAAATGACACTTTTCCAATACCTGCATGTATGATACCAAATTTGTCAACTTTAAAATCAATTTTCCCCGATTTAACATCTTGCACTGCTTTTGCAATATCAAAGGTTACAGTCCCCGTTTTTGGATTCGGNATCAATCCTCTAGGTCCNAAAATTTTTCCGAGAGGGCCTATTTTAGCCATACAATCTGGGGTTGTAATCATAACATCAAAATCAACCCAACCACCTTTAATTTTTTGAATCAGCTCTTCATATCCCACAAAATCAGCACCAGCAGACTTTGCCTCTTCCTCTTTAGTTGCTTGACAAACAACTANAATTTTAACATCCTTACCTGTTCCATGTGGCAAAGANACTACACCNCTCACCATTTCATTAGATTGTTTAGGATCTACACCTAATCTAATAGACATGTCAACAGTAGCGTTAAAATTTACGGAAGTAATATTTTTAATTATACCCGCAGCTTGCTCAATAGTAAAAAATTCATTACTATCATATTGAGATAATGCTGTTTTTCTTTTTTTTGTTACTCTATTACTCATATTAACATATAATTATTCTGAATCGGGAAATTTACCTGTAACAGTAATCCCCATACTTCTTGCTGTTCCAGCAACCATTTTCATTGCAGATTGAATAGTAAATGCATTTAAATCCTTCATTTTATCTTCGGCAATAGCCTTTACTTGATCCCATGTTACTTTTGCCACTTTCATTCTGTTTGATTCTGCAGATCCTTTTTTAACTTTAGCTGCCTCCAAAAGTTGAACTGCCGCAGGAGGAGTTTTAATAATAAAATCAAATGATTTGTCTTTATAAACTATTATTTCAGTAGGTAAAACTTTACCCTGTCTGTCTTGAGTCCGAGCATTAAATTGTTTACAAAACTCCATAATATTCACCCCCTTAGCTCCTAATGCTGGACCAACCGGTGGTGATGGATTAGCTGCCCCACCTTTAACCTGTAATTTTATTTTACTATCAAATTCTTTTGCCATATCTAAAATATTAAATCTTATCTACTTGCATATAGTTTAATTCTAATGGTGTTTTTCTACCAAAAATTTTGACCATAACTTGCAACTTTCTTTTCTCTTCATTAATCTCCTCAATTACCGCATTAAATCCATTAAAAGGTCCATCAATCACTTTGACAGATTCTCCAAGCACATATGGTATATTAATCTCTTCATCCTCTAATGCAAGTTCATCTACCTTTCCAAGGATCCTATTTACCTCTTGTTTTCTAAGTGGTAATGGTTCACCTCCTCTTTTCCCCCCCAAGAACGTAATAACTCCTGTTAAATTCCTAATCATATGGATTAACTCTGCAAACAATTGAGCTTCTAATAAAATATATCCTGGGAAAAAATTTCTTTCTTTATTCACCTTCTTTCCATTTTTAATTTGATAAACTTTCTCTGTAGGAATTAAAATTTGAGAAACAAATTTGCTCATTTTATTCAACTCAAGCTCTCGTTGAATATACTTCTTTACCTTTTCCTCCTTACCAGAAATAGTCTTCACAACATACCATTTCATTTCCTTTGTCGCCATATTGATTCTCTTAAAAAATACTATAAAACCAACCCAATATATTATTAAACGATTGATCCATGAAATATATAATTAAAGCTATAATCACCGATGCAATAGCAACAACAATAGCATCGTTCTGTAAATCGTCCCAACTAGGCCACTGAACCCTTTTAAATTCTGCTATTATGTCTTTAATATATTGTTTCATAATTTAAACTTAGTTATGCATTAGCACGGGTAGAGAGAGTCGAACTCCCATCAACGGTTTTGGAGACCGCTATGCTACCATTACACCATACCCGTAATAGCTTAGCTAGTCACTCCGAAACGTTTCTATTCTAAAATTTCCGTCACTTGACCAGCACCAACAGTTCTTCCACCTTCTCTAATTGCAAAACGAACTCCTTTATCTAAAGCTACAGTATTAATTAAATCAACTGTAATAGTTAAGTTATCTCCCGGCATAACCATCTCTGTTCCATCAGGAAGAGTAATTTCACCAGTAACATCAAGAGTTCTAATATAGAATTGCGGTCGATATTTGTTATGAAATGGAGTGTGTCGACCACCCTCTTCTTTCTTTAAAATATATACCTCAGCTTTGAACTTTTTGTGAGGCGTAACAGATCCTGGCTTACAAATCACCATTCCTCTTTTGATATCTGTTTTCTCAATACCTCTTAATAGAATACCAGCATTATCTCCAGCTTCTCCTCTATCTAAAATTTTTCTAAACATTTCAATACCGGTAATAGTAGATTTTAATTTGTCTGCTCCCATCCCAATAATATCTACTTCATCACCTGCATTAGCTATCCCAGATTCAATACGACCTGTCGCCACTGTACCTCTACCTGTGATTGAAAAGACATCTTCAACTGGCATAAGTAAATCTTTCTCCACATCTCTTTTAGGGACTTCAATCCAACTATCAACAGAAGCCATTAGCTCCATAATCTTGTCTTCCCACTGAGCCTCACCATTCAAACCGCCTAATGCAGAGCCTGTAGTTATAGGTGTATTATCACCATCAAATTCATAGAATGACAAAAGCTCTCTTATTTCCATTTCAACTAACTCTAGCAGTTCAGCATCATCTACCATGTCTGCTTTATTCATAAAAACAACCATTCTAGGAACATTTACCTGTCGAGCTAATAAGATATGCTCTCTAGTTTGTGGCATAGGTCCATCAGTAGCTGCACATACTAAAATTGCACCGTCCATTTGCGCAGCACCAGTAACCATGTTTTTCACATAATCAGCGTGACCAGGACAATCAACATGAGCATAATGTCTATTTTCTGTTTCATACTCAACATGAGAAGTGTTAATTGTTATACCACGTTCTTTTTCTTCTGGGGCATTATCAATTGCATCAAAAGCTTTTACTTCTGATAAACCTTTTTTTGCTAAAACAGTTGTAATCGCAGCCGTTAATGTTGTCTTTCCATGATCAACATGACCTATGGTTCCAATGTTAAGGTGCGGTTTATTTCTTTCAAAATTTTCTTTTGCCATGACTTTA
>PBKX01000037.1 GCA_002722215.1 Flavobacteriales bacterium
GGACAGTTACATCGCAAATGCCCGCATCATTGAGCGAAATTATAAAGCGGGCGATCAAACTGCGAGTCCATTGGCGGTACAATTTGCAAGAAACAATGTGGCTTCAGCTGAACGCAATCTGATTAATCAAAAGCTCTCAAAAGAAGAAGCTGCAAGGTCGCTAGAACTTCTTCTTGGCAGGTATCCAGGTGGACTCATCAGCAGCGGCAACGAATTACCTGTACTCAAAAGCAGTGTTCCTTCAGGTATTCCATCAGAACTTCTAATGAGAAGGCCAGACCTTGTCGCATCTGCGGCCGCGGTACGTGCCTCGGCTCAGAGAGCCGAAGCATCTTTGAATGATCTTTTGCCTTCCTTCTCACTCACCGGAAGAGGATCTAATGCCAGCAGAAAACTTGACCAGTACATCCTTGACCCTGAAACGATTGTTTGGAGCACTGCAACTTCTTTAGCTCAATCTATTTTCAGAGCAGGTGCCCAACGAGCAAGTGCAAGAATTTCATTACAGCAAAATGAAAGGACAATAAGACGTTTTTCATCGGAAATTCTTCGTGCCTTTAGAGAAGTCGAATCTGCCCTGGCAACCGAGAAGTCATTAGCCGAACAAAATAAGTACCTTTCCACAGAACTCAGACAGGCCGAACTTGCAGAGAAACAGGCAATGCGGGACTACTCAGAGGGGCTCATACGAATCATCTCTGTCCTAGAAGCACAACGCAGGGCCGTGGCCTCAAGAAGAGCCATGATATTTCTCAAAAACCAGAGATTACAAAACAGAATTGATTTGCACCTCGCATTAGGTGGAAACTTTGATTAAAGCTTCTTGACCATCAATTTTCTGACTGAAAATTTCTGACCATGGTCCTGAATGGCGATCTTACCACTATCGGCAAATTTTTTGCCTTTTGGCTTTTTGGACGCAACGTCAAGTTTATCCTGAACGGTCTTGCCGTTTAATGTCACTGTAAGCTTACCGTCTTTCATCATGACCTTCATTCTGTTCCATTCACCGGCAGGTTTAGACGCATTAGTCAAAGGGCCCGCGGTTTTAATAACACCACCCAAGTCATGCTGACCGAGCTTTTCCTTGCCATAACAATCTAAGATCTGCACTTCAAAGCCATGCGCCGTCGCATCTGACTCGTCATATATTCTAAAGTAGAGGCCTGAATTTCCTCCCTTGCCGTGCTTGTATTCAAAATCAAAAATAAAGTCCTTGTAGTCTTCGGTGAGCCAGAGATAAGAACCGTATCGAGTCCAACCCTTTTCGCCGGGCCTTGGATCAAGAAAAAGTGACCCATCCTCCTGAGGAATCCAATTTCCTTCCGTCTTAACTGACATACCTTTTCCGGTAAAGGTTGTCCATTTGCCATCTTTTTTGACAGTTGGTTTATTCTTACCATCAAAAACAGAAGCAAATCCTTCCTCGGCTCTGGACAGGTTAATTACAAAAAAAAATAGAAGAGATGAGATAATTATGTATTTCATATTATACCTAATAACATGCAAGCAAATTGACTAAAAGTATTTAATTTACTNACAAATTAAAATAATTGAAACCCTATTCAATTATCACGCAAGCCAATGGAAACCTGAAAAAATTTACTTCTCTCCTGAAATTGGTTAGAAATAAAATTAATCCTAAATAAATTAGTCCCGATCCTTTTAATATTGGCATCATTAACGGGTACGGGCTCAGAAAGATCACTGGATTCAAGTACTGTAAAAGTGAAAGAATCGAAGTATATTTCTGGAAAATTAAAATCTATCACNAAATTCCCAGCCTCTTCTTTCTGAACTCCAGTTGATTGAGGAGCAATTATCAAAGAATCCTGGCTNGGCTTTTCGCCCGCGGAATCCCTTGGATCATTACCTAAAAGATACAATTGAAGATAGCTATAACCATTAATAGGATGAACNTCGTATGCGCTAACATTGGTAGTGCTACCAAAGAAAAATCTTTCCCATCCATCATCTAATAAATCCGAATCCTTATCAATATCACTAGATGTAGGAGTAAAAGATAGATCTGCTCTTAGAATTTCCATAGCATCCAAGCCGTTTGGTCCNTCAACATCAGTATATCCAGTGATCACGTATCGAGTACCCTCAACAATGCCAATACCTCTATCAAAACTAAATTCTTTATTATTCCCATCAAAAAGAACTACCGAATCGTCATTNTCAACATTCCTATAATGTAAATATTCATNTTCTGCAAAAGTCACCTCAATAGTCCAAGTTTCTATTGGCCTTTTAGCAGAGTTGACGTCCTCATCCAAAATTCGAATTAAACGATTTCTAAATTCTTGAACTAATTCACTTGAGAAACCCGACTGATAGTCGGGATCGATAACATCTGTTTGTATCAATGATCTAATGACATCGATTGGAAAGGAAAGGAATGGAATCTGATTAGCTGCTGGAGCACTAGGACTAGTATGACTTGCATGAAATTCATACAAGTCATTCATGAAGGATATGATTTTCTGATCCTCCAAAACAACGTTTTCTACANTTTTNAGTAATTGCTGAAAAGAAATACCGGCACCTTCAAGAGCATTAATCATTTTGTCGTTCAAAGGTTGACGCGTAACGTCATTCGATCGATTTCCAAATAAAGTGAAACGGTCTCTTCCAAGTTGCAAAGGGTTATCTCCATCGGCAGGTAGATCAAGAGGAACTCCAATATCATTCTGAATTTGATCATCAAGTTCAGTGAGAAAATTATAAATAGCTGTTTCGAGAAGGACACTGATAAGGCTGTGAGCAGGATCAAGTGTTTCAATAGAATTAGGATATTGGTGCTGAGATAANGTAGTCTTCGCTTTTTTAATCCAAGCAGTAACGTCATCAGAAAATGAACCTGTTANATTAATATCAATGGTTGGAGGATTNTGGACTGGTCTTTGAATAACTCGATAAATTTCTCTTCCTGTTCCCGTATTCTTATTAATAAAATCAAAATCATCAGGGTTAAGACAGTCAAAAAAATCAGGTGAATTTANNATGACCCATTCGTTAATTGAAACTGCTTTNTTAGGCTCTAAAATTGCTNCCCTGNTATCTGAAATTGCCGGAGGATTATAGACTTTTTCTACAGTGTTTCTGTCCAATAGTTCTGACCTCATGCCACGAAGATTCACGAAAACAGGCGGCTTATTGGTAAATACTTCTCCAGGAATTGCAGGTATAGAGTTATAATCTCTGGGGCTCACTGCAATNCGAAAACTCTGACCAACAAAAGGTTTAGAGGAAATGTCCGGTTTNCTTTCNGCATTATCTGGAGAAGTGCCTTGAAGGATTTCATCGAGATCAGTAAACCCGTCAGAATCAGAATCCACACCGGCGGATGGTTTAATTCCGAATGATTGCTCCACAAAGTCGGGCACAGAATCACCGTCAGAGTCAAAGGATTTCACTTCATTAATATCAAAATTAAATTCTCTACTAATTATTGGACTCCTTGAANAAGCGCTCTGCGAGTAAAACTGCAAATTTCTCGGATAAGATACTAGAATTGGACCCTTATAGACTTTCCAAGGTGATTGNATTTCATTTTCACGGTAATAAATTANTGCTGAATCGTCAGTTGAGGCATTTATCAAAACAGGCCGGTCAAAATTACCAGATTTTGGAGAAANATTTATTTTTGGGATCGAAAGAGCCGTGATTGAATCCAAAGCCGACAAAGAAATAGTATTTGTATATTGATTAGTCATATAACTTGCGGCACCAGAGGGAACTTGAGGTGTGAAAACTTCGGGCAAGCCTAATCCTTCAACTGAACTAAGAAAAGTCTCACGATATAAATTTGAGACTGTTGGCCCATCAATCGTTCCTGAACCTCCAGTGGTCCAATCTGAAACTTTCTGGAAATCTAAAAGAGACGCATCCGCACTTACAAGAGGTTCAGAGGAAAACCAGAAAAGGGTAGGATAATCAGTACTTTGGTTTGATAATTTTGGTAGATCCAACTTTTTTGTGGACTCCCATTTATTTCCATCCCACCTAAAGAATTGCATTCCAGAAGTAGAAGAATCAGCCCCCTTGGTCAGCATGAGGATACCTTTCTTTGGTACAGATACCATTCCATTCATAAAAGTTCCCCCTTTAGGTATAAATGAAGTAACAGGACTAAGTTTATTGTCTTTAGTTATTTGATAGTGGGTTGCAATACTTCCATCTTCAGANTTAACAAGTATTCCAGACGGCTCTTCGTCATCACCAATCGGAACAATAGAACCTATATTAAAATCAATTTTAATATCTATAGGTTTATCTAGCTTAGAGAATTCATCTGCAACAATAATGGATAATTTTTTTTCACCAACTAAATATCCAATNATGATTGTTTCACCATCCTCCCTTGTCACATTTGTAGCAAGTTGCGTGTTATTGGATACATTATGAGATTGATTGTATATCAATTTGTTTGATTCCGAATAGCCAATCAAAAATAGTCTTGAACCTTCATCATAGGCCTCAACTCCGACTCCAAGCCTTTTCTTTGTTTGAGACTGAATAAAAGGTTGCAAACATGCGATAGAACCAAGTCCTGATAATTTATCCAAACCCTTAATATTCTTCTGGAGATCTCTGTAGAAAGTAATGGTTTCCCCATTATTATCATATTTAGATGCAAGAAGAATTTCCTCTGGGTAACTAGCATTCGAAACTGTAACCGGTTTGATGTTAATTGGAAATTGTGGACCTTGTTCAAGTGGAAATATTGTTCTTAAAATATCATCATCTTTTGTAATAATTCCCAATCGATTAGATTGCGGCGAGGCTAAAACCAAATACTCCTTGTTATTTTCCAAAACGCCTGCAGTTGCACCTGTAACACCCAATAAATTAGTTTGTACAGACTCCTTGACATTNATCTCATTATTTCGATCGATGGTNANAAAGCGTACATCGCCTGTTTTTTTATCTATCAAAGAAAACCCNGAATCTGTCACCGAGGGAACATATATTTCATTTCCAAGATCAACGAACGANGANGCACCAGCAAAATTAACTANAACAAAAATTAGAATTANTATTTTCATGGTTGATCTACAAAATTTGTTGGAATGATTCTATCTATCTCACCTAAATCACTGAAATGTACTATTAAATATTGGTAGCGTGCACCACTGACNACTGGCATTCTATCCACCCAGTAAACAAGTGTATTAAAAGGNGTTAAATAGTCTGGNGTTTGACCNATCTCAATNGGTCCTANTTGTGTTTTTGACTTGATNACGTCACGAGAAAATATNCCACCTAGTGGAACTTTTAATTGAGATTTTTCATTTGCATACGAATAATCAACTAATTCAAAAAAAGGGTCTCTAATTTCTCTAAATGCATCATGATCNTTGTATGATATTCTGTCGATTAGGGGTGAAACCTGAACNAGGTTTGGAACGATGTCAGGATTTTTCGNNGTGGGCAGTTGATGTCTGTAAACAACAAAAGNTGCNATANGGTCCAANTTTTCAGGNAANACNGGATGAATATTTTGCTTTCTNAATGAAAATAATATGCTNAAAGGATCCTGTNTTGCGGCCATTCTNCCAACNCCTCCATTCTTTTCATCTCTAATGGAATTCATNGCACCCATNAGGATCCACGCAGATCCGGATTCTATGCCTCCAAGNTTGATATATGGANATGCATAAAAAGGCCCCTCTCCNGGTCGGTAATTTTCGACTCTTGTATTCANCGATGAAACGCCAGGTACAGAAAGTGCGGGCCAGGGTATGATATCCGGANCCTGATTGTTGTTTGAGTTNGGNCTCCAGTTNGCNTTNACTATATTAGAAAAAGGCCCNGANATTCTCGGNTCATTTCCGGCCTGAACTTCATCAATGTATGGGCCATCACCAACTGCTCGCACGGCAAAAAGTANAGACTGGTTTGATGGTACATTAAGTTTTATAGAAAATTCCCCTCCCTCACCTATCTCACCTGAATCTACAGTTTTTGTCTGATATCCAATGAATGATAAATCAGAGGCAGGGGAAGTTGGCTTGATCAGAGATCCTTGAATTAGGCCTAACTGCGGGCTGATATTTACAGATTGTATATTTGGATTTGGGGANGTCTCAGAGGCGGCCCAAATCTCAAATCTTTTTACCCCTACAGGATCACAAAACCATTTTAACCTGATTTGGCCCATGTTTTCATTCTCNGCCAAATATTCAGGGTCATGAAGCATCGGTGCAGCTAAATCGTTCGACCTTATCAAGACACAGCCTATCTTGACCCTTGGTCCTGAATTACCATTCCGATCAAATACTTGAACAAAATAACACACTTCCACTCCTGATTCAGTTGGTGGGGCAGGGTCAATAAATTGAACATCAAGTAGATCGTTGGGAAATTCAGGACCATCGGCACTTCCTCTATCAAGTAATTGAAAAGTACCATCATCACCAACTCTTCTAAATATACGGTATTCTTTACTCCCTTGAGGAAGGGTAAAGTCCAACCTTGGACCAGTAATACTACCTCCNATACCAGTGACATCATGAGATGGTGGTATTGAACCANCATTTTGAACCTTTACCGGAGTGTAAGACATTTTNATTTCACCAATAATCTTCATTATTGGAACTTCCCCCTTAATTAAATTTATCTTAGGTTCAAAGCAGTTAACCCATCTACTTANACTGCCTGTTGATGTCTTTGATCTAACCCTAACGACAACTTCGTTAATAGGTATCTTATCACTAATTGCAATTTCCTTATAAATTTTGTTNGAAAAAGAAAACTCTTGNGAATCTGATTTTATAAGTTGATCATTATATNCAAGACTATATTCAATTGATCTTATCATCTTATCTTTTCTTTCAAGGCAGAGGACCAAACCATGGAAATTTNCNGGAAGACCTAACTCTTCGAGTCGATCGGAAGTTATATCACCACANCTTACAGTAGGAAGAACGATGCATCTACTTAGTAATCCATCAGATCTTCCAGGACCAACACGNTCTCGAAGAACTCCAAATACTGGTCTAGAATGGGGAGATATATTTCCTGGAATACATGAGGAGNTGTCCTCTGAACGAACCGTATACCACCAACTCTGACCAGATTTTGAATCATCACCCGGTATTATCATGGGGGATTCGTCAGAATNGTTATCATTCCAATCGATATAATTCACGCCTGGGTCAATCTCAGAAATCTCNGCAACAATGTTATTTTCCCAATTACCCCCTTCTCTAATNTGTTGTGTGCCATCTTCCCAGCGATAAANATAATATTTTTTTATCGCTTCCGATCCTTGCTGATCAGTATGACGAATACGAATACGAAAATACTGATTACCTTGTAAATTTTTTAGGGCATTTGTTGATTTTGATTCAAAAACATTTGTAACAGATTCAATAATCGGAGCTTTNGGAGGAATTCGATCACATATAACAACTTTTGTTCCTGAAGAAATTAGTCCAGGATGACCCGCAATATCCCGTGCGGAGACAAAATAATAAAAGGTTTCACCATCNNGGAAAGGATTCGTAGGTAGCTCATTGTCATCATGGACGAAAAAGGTTTCTTTATCATGGTNAGGATTAGCTGCTTCAAAATCAGTCATTAATTTACCCGCAAAAACTGGAAGCCTATTGACTATTTTTACCTCAGGTTCAGGACTAGAATCAGATTCTTCAACAAGCTGAAGCATTNTACCTACATCAGGAAAAACGTTTTCAAGATGCCAGCCCATTTCAATNGCTTTGGCCTCGGTAACNCGATAGACATTNTATCCAAATGTGTGAGGAAGCATTCGTCTTAATGATTTTGGCGTTCCCCATCTCAATTTCGCCACTAAATGATCACGAGCNGATGGAATATTATTCGTATCGGGCTCGTAAAAAACTTGATAAGGTCGNGAAGGCCGTTGCAATTCTANTGNCTGATCAGGATCCAAGGTAACTCTTCCNATCACTCTAGTATTTGTACCGANCGTATCAGTTTCTCGTATTTCATATGTAAAAACACCTGCATCTTCNGCGTTAATCACATAACCATGNCCCATTGACATATAAATNCCCGGATGAGTTCTCCCAAGAAATGCTATTCTTTGGAGAGTTTGTTCATTTTGTGATGCTGCTGCAAGCAAGTAAGCAAGTCTTTTGGCTTCATCTANACCTGGCTCTGAGGGCGAGGGTTCAAAATCGGAAGGATCCTGAGATAGTGATTCAGCATATAAAGCATTAACTCTAACTGCAACAGATTTAGCATCAATATCAAAGCTTGATCCTAATTTTAGAAGCGCTTTTATAGAACCAGTACTAGTCTGAAGTTTTGTTCTTCCTATTAGCTCATATTGACCAGGACTATTCGATCTGCCTGACTTACGATAAATTGCAAATTGCTTACCGAAAGTGGATTTGAAATTTCCAGGCTGCCATAAAATATATGCTTTNGAACCAATATCAGTTTGGAAAACTTTACCAACTGTATAGATCANTGGATCCGTATTCTGTGCCGAAACTTTAATGCTAAANGGGATGAACACTAGGNACANCACAAAAAAACAGATTCTTTTAATTTTTTTATACACAAATTTTCNTCTAATAATCAATGTCCCAATCNCCATTCGAATAAGATAATGTGGCCATGGCACTAAACTTAACACAAAAAGGACACCATCCTGCCTTACCGCTTAGTTGACCGACTCCTGAAGCAGAAAAGGATCCATCCTGAACTAGCCCAACCATTGAAACATCACCAGTAATACTTACAACACATAGGGCTTCACCTGAAATTCCTGCAAACATTTTGCCAACAAANGCCGGTGAGTCATTGCCATCAATAAAGAAACCANCCCCGGTACCGACTCCCGCCGAAATATTAAAAAAGCACGTCGCAGGNACACCTAAAACAAGCTCAGAGATGGGCAGCCACACTTCACCATAGACATACGCTCCGACTANAGGGGTAAATGGTTCNGAAATAGCAANAAGATCTCCTACCTGNTCATCGACTAATTGAAGAGGAGTCACANCACATGTTTTCCCAAAAAAGATTCCCGCACTAACTTCATAGGAATCAAAACGAGCGCTGGCTCTTCCTCCAAGATAACACTCATCTGCACTTGCAGCGAAAGTTGCAGCGAATTCATCAATTTCAAAAGTCTGAAATTGAACTGTTCCTCCTGTNAGTTCAAATCCTCCGCCAACACCATTAGCACCATAGCCAGAGCCCTGATTCTTGACAGACATTTTAAAATTTAGGGAAGCTCTAATATCATCAGAAATCCAGTCAAATGGAACGTCATCAGCTCCAACTGTAATTTCAACTAACTNTTCGCCATCCTCTAAACANCCNCCTTGATCNACATTGCCTANATCCATTGAGTTATANGCCAAAATCTCAAGATACGTATTAAGAATCATCTCATCAGGAACTTTGATCTGCATTTTATTATCGAGCCTGATCTTTCGAATTGAATCTCCATTAAAATGAGCGTAACCAGATACTTCTGCAGTTCCCATATAATCATTTAGATTGCCGGTCATACCATTAATTTCCTCGTCAATGACTCCAGAAACTTCACTGATTAAATCTTTCATAACATTGGATACATTATTTAAAACAGATGCGAAGGCTTGTTCAAAACTAGATTCAATATCATAAAGTTCCTGCCTAAGTAGAAATTGATACTGCNNCATTAATTCGGACTCTATTATAGAATCTTTCAATTGAGTCTTAATNGAGGAAATGAAATCATCTTTACTAAAGTCATCAAAAATATTCATTGACATGATAATCTCATCGGCTCCTTGAGTTATTCCATTTTCNGCAGCTGCTCNCAAAANATATTCCCTAGAACGNGTTGCCGATTGCATCATTATTCTCGAGAACCCATCAACTGAAANTTTTGCCTCGTTAACTAAATCATCGAATTGACCAACCAACCCATTCAGAGNATTTATNTCGGNATGAATTAAAACTAGATANTCTCTTAACTGAGAAAGAGTCTGNGATATTCTTTCAAGAGANGGATCAATTTTATTTAAAATCGCATTAAGTTTTGCACTCAACTCAGGNTCNTCAAATTCAAGANTAATAGGNTTAATTAAAGGCTCGATTAAAGCTGNTATCTCTGGNTCCAANAAATCAGATAAAAGAGAAACCACTAATTTNNTGATAATTTCTCTGGATTCTCCATCATTATTTTTATCAAGAATCCCACGTTTTACACCATCAACTAAGCCCCCAGCNATCATTTCACTTACTGTGTCGGGATCCGGATTAAATTGNATGACCAGACCTTGAGCAACCTGTGGGTCAGNAATTAATTCAACACTATTATTAATAATATCAATTCCATTGATAACATTTTCTAATGCCTTACTTAAATCTGAGGTCAGCGTACCAAGCCCGTTTTCAGCAATGGCTAANTTACATAACTTCTCTTCAAGATCAGTTAAACCCCCATCGNCAGCATAAATTTTGGCATTNAGCTGNTCNTCCATACTATTNACAAANGAATCCCAATNNGACNGTGTCNNTCTGGCCTCNGCATAGCTTGCTTTTAAAACCTCNTATAATGGATCAAGAACAGATTCAGCAATATCATCAACTATNGGGTCNATAAGNTCATCAAGAGAATCAGCAAGATGCTTTTCGAATTCTTCAAAAGCGAGATCCAGTCCATCCTTGAGAGGGGCAGAAATTGCATTAGCNACCGCTTCGGCGGCTCCATCAATTTGACCATGAAGAAAATTTGAGATATTAATTTGAGGAATACCATCAAACTTTGCGCCAAAAGATAATTGAGTTGTAGAATGATCTAGAAAGTCGATCTGATTTTCAATATCTAATACAACCAAATTGTATTTTTTTGGATCCATAGAAGAAAAGCTCCTCGCCGTGTCATCCCATGAAAGTGGATACTTGACAGGAATTAAGCCAAATAGGTCCTGCTCTGCATGAATTTTATACTTCTCAGGAGTTTGTTTAATTGGACTTTTGTATTGCTCTAAATTGATTCCATTCCCGGGACCCGGCCAAGAAATATGATCAGGATCAAAATTTATGTTATTGAAGAAATTATTACCCCCTTCATCCCATCCTGAAGCCAAGAAAACAGGAGCATTTCCCTCATTGGCGGAAGTAATTATGTGAACCTGAAGATCACGAAAATATGAAATATCGATGGTGGCGGCATAGGAAACAAAACCACCAGGCTGACCAATCAGTGCATTAGGATCTCCGTCAGGATTTGAATATCTTAATTTACTTACAGGAACGATTGAATAATTATCTTCCGGTCCTTCCATTAAAATGTTACTTGGAAGACGAAGTTCGGAGTTAACTCCATAATCAGCCCCAGATTGTTGAGTTAGTAAATTACCATCATCAGCTTCAAAACCTAAGACACCGTGTAGCTGAGTGGGAACATTTGCTACTTTCGTGGAGACTCCCATTGTAAGCAGGCCTTTGTAAATTTCTGGGCAATTGCCAGGATTTAATTGAGCTTTTTCAAATCGAATTGAACGAGGAGTGAAAGAGGAGTTCCAGTAAACCAGAGCTTTGTCAGATAAATCATTAGGATCAATTAACGCATCCTTGAGTTCACCTACGCAATCAAAAGCCATTTCTTTGAAATCCTGAGTAAAACTAGAGTGTCCTGTTACAGTAATATTACCGTTTACCCAAGAATCTTCATTTTCAGAACCAATGAATGTAAGCTGAAATGAATTCAATCCAAAATCATAACCATAAATTTTAAGATCATTCGATAGAGAATTTTCAATAGCCACATGTCTACCGAAAACACCAGCAGGACGAGTATAATCCTTTGAAGCACCTTTGGCCATTAGTTTATAATCGTAATCTTCAAGACTACCACCTAGCCTTGAAGCCCCATCATTGGGGTTGTCGTCTTGAACTTCATAATTGAAGCCNGGATATAGACCTAATCCACTAATGTAGGATTTTTGAACAGGTGAAAATAATTCATGATTATTGGGATCTCCGCTNACCCCTGAAAGCAATAGAACACTCGGACTAGTGTCTCCAAGCTGTTCTTTATAGATAGGAGATTTCAAAAANTCATTATNCAGGGCATAGAGCTGATATCCAGGCGAGTAAAAGCTAATCTGATTAAAAACATCAGTTCTATGGGCNTAAGGATAATCTTCAGAAATAGCACCCGTTCCATCACCACGACCTCCCCACNTTAGNGCCTCTGCTGTAGANGAAGTTCCATAATTAACAAGCCCTCCACCAGAAACCACAGACAGANTCATGTTCTTAGGCAACATTTTTATGCTTTTNCCAGATNTGTCATCNGAGCAAGAAATTTCAGGGCAACNCTGTTGATAATCACCTACNATCTTCTCTACGTTGGANAACTTCGAAGCAGGGTCCAATACACCATCAACCAGCACAACAGTTGAATCTTGCTTCCAATCAACACCAACTTGGGAAGGAAAATGGGTCTTAAAATNTTGAGATGCTAAATCAATTTTTGCACTTAANCTTGAAGAACAGTCAGAAGCTGCGCTAATNNCNATATNACCTGAAGCATTGGCNCCCCTAAGATAAAGATCATTGGAANATCTAGTCCACAATTTTCTACCTTCTTCGTCTGACGCTTCAATCTGTCCATTAATTCTATCATTTTCTAATATCTCAAAGGCAGGCCTGTGAATATATTCTGTTTTATTATCGACCGTGGTATAAACAAGCCGACCGCTTGAATTAACATCAACTTTGCTAACTCCAAATACGAGTGGATGACTCTCATCAACAATCTTAGCATTTTCACCAAATGAAATTGTTACACCTTCATTTCCTAAATCGAGAAGTCCTTTTTCGATCCTTAGTTCGACAAGCCCTTCATGGCTCAAGAAGGACTGTCCTCTATACTTAGAAATGTTCGAGTCAGGAATATAAATATTTCCTTGCGGTAAATCTACACTAATTGAGTCACTGAAAATCCCATTTTGTGAGAGACTAACAACTCCAAAAGAGTAATTCAAACAATGTGACGGATCAGCAAACTTCAAAAGACCACCATCTGAATCATAAATTATCTGTTGCCCAGATTTAACGTAGCCGTTCCCTTTACTGTCCAACTGTGCGAAAATCATAGACCCGTCCCCAAAAACATAATTTTCATTTATAGCTCCATTTTTATTTGGGATCTTAATTTGAACATTTACATGATCCTCTTGAACTCCAAGACTTGTGGGTGAATCTGTTAACTTATAGATGGTTGTGGGTATCAAATTATCTTCAAGTTCCGATCCCCAGTAGAGACTGCCATTGAAATATAATAATTCTTGAGGGGAAGCTTTCACAACTCCTGCTCCAATTTCAGACTTTGGCGTATTCGTAATATAGCTTAGATTACATCTCAGTATATATTCCTTTGTAGAATCTAGATGTTCATTAGGAACAATTTCATGAGAAACTGATAAGTTTCGAATTGCGGGAATTTTACCCTCTGCGGTTGGTTTATAACTGGCAATAGAAAAAGAATTTTTAACAATACCTTCATTCAAAAGATCAACATTCTTATTTGAATCTCTAACTACCAAGTCATAATCAAAGATGACTTCAACTGCAACCGAGGCAACAGGTAGATTCCAGTCATCAAATCTCTTTAAAACTGCATTAACATCAACATCAAAATGATCTTTGGCAGAATCTGTCTTAAGCAAATAAGTTCTTTCACCCCAACTAATATCTTCAATTAAACCTTTAACATTCCATTCTGAATCTCCTGACTTCGCAGAAGTGAAATGATAAACTTTAAATTGATTAGATTCTGATTTCTTAAATATATCAATCCAACCAGCTCGACTACTTTTTTGTAAAACACATTCGACTTGATAGCTCTTCTGAACGGATAAAGGTTCGGATGGTTTAAGTGATAGAGAAATAATTTTATTTAATCGAGGCTTCTCTCTATTCAGAAAAACATCTTCTGTTTTTGAAACAACAAAATTTGGACCGAGCTCCCGATCTGCCCCATCAAGTTTTATTAACTCATTATCATCTACTGAACGCAAACTTCCAACAACACGATAGTCCGCCCCATAAGACTTTTCATCAATCCCTAGAGATACACTAAATAAAGTATCTATCATAATAGCGTTAGAATCTTTTGAACCTCCTTCAGCAATAACATATTTAGGATTAGAAATTTCAGTTAGTTTGAATTCCTCTTCAATCGCGTATAAAGACTCTCCCAAAAAGAATACTCCCAAAACAATTAAGAGAGTTAAGGGTAATCCAAAATAATGACGCCACTTAAACATACACATAAGAAATTTTTATTTAATAATATCAAACTGAAACAATTTTAATATAAAAATTTAATAAAATTAGGTAATTTTAATATGAAAATTTAAGAAAGAATTATTGTAAATTTGCTTTGGTTAATCGATTAAAGGATCATATTGAAGACTTGAATTCGAATTCAAAATGACAGACTCGAAGATCATAGAACAATTAAAATCAGTTGTAGGTCACAAAGGGATTCTCAGTTCAAAGTCTAAAACCGCCTACTTTCGAAGTGGATTCCGCTCCGGTTTTGGCGGAGCGGTCGGTGTTGTTTTTCCCAAATCGTTGATCGAATTATGGAAAACACTGAAGGTGTGTGTAGATGCTAATTGTGCCATCATAATGCAAGCGACCAAAACAGGACTTACCGAAGGATCAAGTCCAAGCGGTTTTGATTATGATAGGGAAGTGGTCATTATTAATATCACTAGAATCAAAAAAATAATTCTTTTAGATGGGGGAAAACAAGTCATCGCCTTTCCAGGTTCCACACTTCACGAACTAGAAGGTGAGCTCTCAAGCATTAAACGTGCGCCTCATTCTGTCATCGGCTCAACCACAATAGGTGCGACCATCGTCGGAGGGATCGCAAACAATGCCGGCGGAGCACTTTGTAAGCGCGGTTCCTCTTATACTGAATTATCGTTATATGCGAGAGTCAACGAAGAAGGAAATCTAGAATTAATCAATCATCTAGGTATTGAAAATCTAGGTGAAACACCTGAGGAAATTTTCGAGAATCTTGAAAAAGGATCCTTTTCTAAAGAGGACATTCAGGGAATGGATAAAGCCGCATCTGACAGAGAATACCAAAACCGGATTAGAAATATTGATGCTGAAATTCCAAACCGTTACAACGCAGATCCGAACAGACTCTATGAAGTGAGCGGCAGTGCAGGTAAGGTCGTTGCCTTTGCTGTACGTGTTGACACCTATCCGATGCCAAAAGAAAAAAAAGTCTTCTATCTTGGTACTAATAATCCTAATGACTTTAGTAAATTAAGAAAAGATATCCTCAAAAAATTTTCTGAGCTTCCTGAAATGTGTGAATACATGAACAGAGAAATATTCGATACCGCAAAAAAATACGGTAAAGATGTTTTTTTATCGATTAAACACATCGGCACCAAACGCCTCCCAAAGCTCTATGCAATCAAATCGAATATGGAATATTATCTTAATAAAATTCCTTTGGTTCCTAAATTTTTGCCCGATCAGATTTTATACTATCTCAGTCGTTTGTTCCCAGAGCACTTGCCAAAGAGGCTCATTGATTACCGCAACCAATACGAACATTATCTCATCCTTGATATGAGTGATGAAGGGATAGAGGAAGCTCGAAAATATCTCGAAAAAGAATGGAGCTCCCTAGATGGCGTTGGGTTTTTTGAATGTAATGAGGATGAACAAAAATCTGCATTGATGCATCGGTTTGCTGCAGCGGGGGCAGCCATCCGATATCAAACCATACATCAGCGTAAGACCGAAGAAGTCCTTGCGCTGGACATTGCTCTACTAGGTAATGACACTGAATGGATGGAAAAAATTCCTGATGAAATTAAAGAAGATCTCGATCTTTCCCTCTACTATGGACATTTCATGTGTCACGTTTTTCACCACGATTACATCCTAAAAAAGGGAACAAACATCAAGGCTGTTAAAGAAAATTTACTCAAACGACTCGATCAAAAATCGGCGAAATATCCAGCCGAGCATAATGTTGGCCACATGTACAAGGCAGATGAAACCCTACAGAAACACTATCGAGAGCTAGATCCAACCAATACCTTCAATCCGGGAATTGGTTTCACTGACAAAAAAAGTACGCGAACTACCGCTTATTAAACCAAGATATCCTTGATGACGTGTCCATGAATATCAGTGAGTCTAAAATCTCTTCCTTGGTAACGATAGGTCAACTTACGATGGTCAATTCCAAGTAGATGTAGAATGGTCGCATTCAGATCATGAATGTGCATGGTGCCAGGAGTCCATTTATCCTCGCTGGGTTTTGGCCTCATTGGGGTGCCATCAGCGTTGGCGATATTGTATCCATAATCATCTGTTTTACCATAGGTTATACCCGGCTTTACTCCGCCCCCTGCCATCCAGACTGTAAAACAACGGGGATGATGGTCACGGCCATAGTTATCACGCTTGAGCCCTCCTTGACTGTATGCCGTCCTACCAAACTCGCCTCCCCAGACTACTAAAGTTTCGTCTAACATTCCTTGGCGTTTAAGGTCTTTAATTAATGCAGCACTACCCCGATCAATATCTTTGCACTGAGACTCATGTTCTCTTGGTAAGTTTCCGTGAGCATCCCAACCACGGTGAAAGATCTGAATGTTTCTTACTCCTCTCTGGGCGAGCCTTCTCGCGTTAAGACAGCATGCTGCAAAGCTACCAGGGTCTTTGGCCTCTTCTCCGTATAGCTCAAAAGTTTTATCATCTTCTTTTGAAAGGTCCATCAATTCAGGAACCGAGGATTGCATTCTATAAGCCATCTCATGCTGTTTGATACGGGAAATGATCTCTGGATCCGCAAATTTTGAATACTGCTCTTGGTTGAGGAGAGCTAAAGCATCTAACTGAGCTCGGCGGTCTTCTCTACTGACTCCCTTAGGATTACTAAGAAAAAGAACAGGGTCACCCTGACTTCTCATAAGTGTTCCTTGGTGTTCTGCTGG
>PBKX01000003.1 GCA_002722215.1 Flavobacteriales bacterium
CCCAAGTGGTGATGCCCCAAGTGGTGATGCCCCAAGTAAGGAACATTAAAATAGATTTTTCTTACTAAACAACTAGATGATTTAAAAAATAAAAGCACCCACTTTCGTAGATGCTTTATCTGTTGCTCCCCCTCTAGGGCTCGAACCTAGGACCCTCTGATTAACAGTCAGATGCTCTAACCAACTGAGCTAAGGAGGATTTTTATTATATTGGACGTCAAATATAAAAAATTTCTCTTAGAGATATGTCTTAATTTAATTTTATTACTATGAGTTTATTAATTGTTGGCACCGTAGCTTTTGATGGCATTGAGACACCTTTTGGAAAGGTTGATAAAATATTGGGTGGGTCTGCCACTTATATTGGTATTGCCGCATCGTACTTTTCCTCCGTTTCTAATTTGATTTCCGTGGTCGGGGGAGATTTTTTAAAAAGTGATATTAATCTCTTGGAGAAACACAATGTAGATTGTACTGGATTAGAGGTTATTAAAACTGAAAAAACATTTTTTTGGTCTGGTCGATATCATAAAAACATGAATATGCGAGATACGCTCGAAACAAGATTAAATGTATTGGAGAATTTTCACCCCAAGATCCCCAAAAAATATCAAGACTGTGAATACTTAATGCTTGCTAATTTAATGCCATCTATTCAACTAGAGGCAATCAAAAAATTAAACAATAGGCCCAAATTAATAGTTACAGATACCATGAATTATTGGATAGATAGTTGTTTAAATGATTTGCTCAATGTTATATCTAAAACGGACGTCCTTATTATAAATGATGAGGAGGCGCTCCTTCTTTCTGGTTGTCAAAATGTTATAGAGGCGGCACAAAAAATACAGACCATGGGGCCAAAATTTTTAATAATAAAAAAAGGTACGGAGGGAGCCCTATTGTTTGGTGAAAACAGAATGTTTTCCTGTCCAGCTTTTCTTGTTCAACGCTGTATTGATCCAACTGGTGCTGGCGACACATTTGCTGGCGCATTTATTGGAAGTTTATATTCTTCGAAAAACACATCTTTTGATGATATGAAAACAGCTTTAATTCAGGCTTCCGCAATGGCATCATTTTGTGTTGAAGATTTTGGTGTGAAAAATATTATTAATCGAGATTTCTCTGAAATTAAATGCCGAATATTAGATCTCGAGAATCGTATTAAATTTTTAATCAAATAAGCTATTATTTTCGGAGTTTGTTAGTTCATATTCTTTATCTACTTTTAGTGTCCGAGAATTTGATGCTTGAACCGCCAAATAATCACATCTTTCATTCTGTATGTGTCCAGCATGCCCTTTTACCCATTTCATTGTAATATTGTGATTTTTATAACTCTGAAGAAACCTTTGCCATAAGTCTTTGTTTTTCTTTTTCTTATATTTTATTTTTTCCCAATTAAAAACCCACTTTTTATTAATCGCATCCACAACATATTTGGAGTCTGAGTATATTATAATTTCATGCCCTGATTTCTGAATTTGCTCAACCCCAATGATTACAGCTAACAATTCCATTCTGTTGTTTGTTGTGAGTCGAAAGCCATCTGACAATTCTTTGGTGTGTTCACCATATTCTAAAATAACACCATAGCCTCCAGGGCCAGGATTTCCCCTAGCAGCTCCGTCTGTATAAATATTAATTTTTCCCATCTAATAAAGTTTCAATTATTCTTGGAAAGAATTTCATTTCTAATTTATGGACTTTTTTCTGAATATCTTTAGGTCGTATACATGAATCTATGGGGCATTGAGCCTGAAAGATTACTGCCCCATCATCATACTTTTTGTTTACAAAATGTATTGTTATTCCTGATTTGGTTTCTTTTGCATAAAATACTTTATTATGAACATGAATTCCATACATTCCTCTTCCTCCATATAAGGGTAGTAGACTAGGATGTATATTAACTATTTTATTTTTATAACAATCAATAATCGATTCTGGTATTTTTAATAAAAATCCTGCCAAAACAATAAAGTCTATTTTTTTTATGTTTAATTCTTTTAAAACTGAACCTTTGTTTAGTGAGTTTTTAGTAAAAACAAAGGTGTCGACATTATGTTTCTTGGCTCTATTTAAAACATTTGCACCTGGCCTATTAGACAGAATTAATTCTACTTTTATCTTGTTGTTTTGCTTAAAGTATTTTATAATATTTTCTGCGTTTGATCCGTTTCCAGAAGAAAATATAGCTATTTTTTTCATTTCAAAAAACTATTAAAATGTTGAAAAACATGTAAATAAAGGTATGCTTTTATTAGTCTTATCAATAAATAAATTATATTATATTTACCGCTAATACAATTAAACTATAACTTAAAATTATATAATTATGTCTGAAATATCATCAAAAGTAAAGGCAATTATCGTAGACAAATTGGTTATCGATGAAAGTGAGGTTACTAATGACTCTAATTTTATGTCTGACTTGGGGGCAGACTCACTGGATACCGTTGAATTGATTATGGAGTTTGAAAAGGAGTTTGATCTTCAAATTCCAGATGATGAAGCGGAAAAAATAACCACTGTGGGAGAGGCTATCAAGTATATTGAAGAGCGAGCTTAAATAAATTAAAATATGGAGCTTAAGAGAGTTGTCATTACTGGATTAGGAGCTCTTACACCAATCGGAAACAATATCTCTAATTATTGGAGGAGTTTGGTCGAGGGAGTAAGTGGTGCCGCAAATATTACCCATTTTAACGCTGGGAAATTTAAAACGCGGTTTGCTTGTGAAATCAAAGGGTTTGACCCACTTCTATATTTTGATAGAAAGGAGTTGCGGAAATATGATGATTATACTATTTATGGTCTAGTTTCTGCCGACGAGGCAATTAAAGATTCCGGATTAAAATTAGATGATATTGAAAAATCTTCTGTTGGGGTGATTTGGGGCTCTGGAATTGGCGGAATCAAAACTTTTTCGTATGAGGTGGGAGAATATATCAGAGGGGGGGAGAATCCTCGTTTTAATCCTTTTTTTATTCCAAAAATGATTGCCGATATTGCAGCAGGAATTATTTCAATTAAATACGGGTTTCAGGGACCAAATTTTGCTACTGTTTCAGCCTGCGCCTCCTCTTCACACGCTATTATTGATGCATTTAATTATATCCGTCTTGGAAAAGCGTCTGTTTTTGTTTGTGGGGGGTCTGAAGCATCTGTCCATCCCGCTGGAGTAGGGGGGTTTAATGCTCTCAAGGCGCTATCCACAAACAATGATCACCCCAAAAAGGCCTCCAGGCCATTTGACTTAAATCGTGACGGATTTGTTTTAGGGGAGGGATCTGGGGCTTTGATTTTAGAAGACTATAGCCATGCTGTTGCTAGAAATGCGAAAATTTATGGTGAAGTAGTTGGTGGCGGTATGTCTGCAGATGCGCATCATATTACGGCTCCTCATCCTGAGGGGAAAGGAGCTGTTATTGTGATGACAAATGCTCTATCTGATGCGAAAATTAATCCTAGCGATATAGATTATATTAATGTTCATGGAACATCAACGCCGCTAGGAGATGTCTCTGAAATGAAAGCAATACATAGTGTCTTTAGAGAGCATGTCTATAGCCTCAGTATTAGCTCTACTAAATCTATGACAGGCCATCTTTTGGGGGCGGCGGGAGCAATAGAGAGTATTGCTTGTATATTAGCTCTGAATGATGGTGTTGTGCCGCCAACCATTAATTTAAGTCATTTAGATCCCGGCCTAGACAAAAGAGTAAACTATACTGCTAACGTGGCTCAAAATAAAGAGCTTAAATATGCCCTGTGTAATACTTTTGGTTTTGGGGGGCATAATGCCTCTATTGTCTTTAAAAAAATGGAGAATTAATTACGCTTTTAATTAAAAAAATTTGAAACTGAAAATTAGTCATGATATAGATTTCCAATTAATTGGCATTCAGTCAGAAATGAAAGATTATCAATTTGCCTATTTTTTAAATCGATCAACTCTTTTTATGTTTAAGCGTATGATAAAAGATATTAGCTATATGATTAACTCTAAAAAGATTTATTTTTCTGCTTTTGAGCATCGAGAGATTGATTTACGTAGATCTAGTTTTTTAATAAAAAACCAAGCTTTTTATAGTCAGCCAGTAAATAATGCTTTGAATTTATTTAATGAAACAAGAATTAAACAGTCCACCTTTTTAATCCCTGAGTTAAAAGAGTTTAATTATTTTATGAAATTTGTTGGAATCTGGAAAAAAGAAGAGCTTTTAGAGCAGAAAAAATTTTTAACTAATCTTCCCGGAATTCACTCTCCGACCAATATTGATGTCAGCCGAATAAAATCTATTACTAATTTAATTTTTTAAGTATGATTGAGCGAAAATATAGACTGAAAAGAACAAAAATTGTTGCAACTATTGGGCCTTCTTCATTGAGCAAAAATAAAATTCGAAAAATGATTTTAGCTGGGCTCAATGTATGTAGGATAAATTTTTCTCATTGTAATCATGAAAATGCTTTAAAAATTGTATCTATTGTAACAGAGTTAAATATTGAGCTTAACTCCCATGTTGCAATCATGGGGGATCTTCAAGGGCCTAAATTAAGAATTGGTGAAGTTGAGGCTGAAAACCTATTAATAAAAAACTCTATTGTTACTGTGCAAGAGGGGACTAAAAAATCTAATAATAAAAATATTTTTATTAACTATAAAAATATCTCTCATGACATCGCAATTGGTGACAAAATCTTATTAGATGATGGGAAAATTATATTGCGAGCTGAGAGAGTTAGTGGACTAAAAATATCTTGTGTTGTTTTACAGGGAGGCGAAATAAAAGCAAACAAAGGCTTTAATCTACCAAACACAGCGATTTCATTACCAACAATTACCCCTAAAGATTATAAAGACCTATTGTTCTGTATTAAAAATAAGGTTGAGTGGGTTGCTTTGTCTTTTGTAAGAAATAGTAAAGATCTTGTCCAGCTAAAACAACTGATCCATGAGAATGAGGGCAACGTAAAAGTAATCGCAAAAATTGAAAAACCAGAAGCTGTTAAAAATTTAAATGCTATAATTTTACACTCAGACGCATTAATGGTTGCGAGAGGAGACCTTGGTGTTGAGGTTCCTACGCAAAAAGTACCTGTTTTACAAAAAAAAATTGTCCGAGCATCTCGAAAAAAAGCAAAACCCGTCATTATTGCAACTCAAGTAATGGACAGTATGACACATAGCCTATCTCCAACAAGAGCTGAAACTAACGATGCGGCTAATGCTGTGTTTGATGGTGCTGATGCGTTAATGTTGTCTGGGGAAACTTCAATCGGCAAATACCCCACTCGAGTTGTAAGGACAATTTCTAAAATTATTTTAGATGTTGAAGCATCCGATGAACGAAAACACTTTAATAAGCTACTTCCATTTAAGTCAAACAAAAGATATATTTCTGATTCAATTTGTTATCAAGCTTCTGAAATAGCCAACCAAGTTGGAGCAAAAGCAATTTTAGCATTTACAGCATCCGGTTATAATGCCCAAAAAATATCTTCCAACCGACCTAATTCTCATGTTTGTGTATTTACGCATAATCGAAAACTATTAAATACATTAAGTTTAATCTGGGGGGTTTTAGGCTTTTATTATAACAAGTTTGAAACTACTGATATTGCTATCGAAGAAACACAACAAATCTTAATGGAAGAAAAAATTATTAAAAAAGGAGACTTTGTTATTAATATCGCTAGTATGCCCATTAAAGAAAAAGGAATGACAAATATGTTAAAATTGGAAAAAATAAAGTAGCGCTTTATTTTATTTAAATTGTTTTAAAAATCGTAAGTCATTTTCAAAAAACAGCCTAAGATCATCTACCTGATGTAATAACATCGCTATTCTCTCCACACCTAATCCGAGTGCGAATCCGGAAAATCTATTGGAGTCTATTTTTACATTATCTAAAACATTTGGGTCTATCATTCCACATCCCATGATTTCTAACCAGCCTGTACCCTTGGTTATTCGGCGGTCTGTTTCTGATTGTAGGCCCCAATAAATGTCTACTTCTGCGCTCGGCTCTGTAAAAGGAAAAAAAGATGGCCGGAAACGAACTTTAACCTCTTTTCCGAATAAGCTTTTCACAAAATACATAATCATTTTTTTTAGATCTGAAAAGCTGACCCCTTGGTCTATATATAGGCCCTCAATTTGATGAAACAAACAATGGGCTCTTGCTGATATATCTTCTTTTCTATAAACTCTTCCTGGCGATATAATTCTAATTGGGGGGGTGTTGTTTTCCATGTATCTGATTTGAACAGAAGATGTATGTGTTCTTAATAAAATATCCGGATTTAGCTCAATAAAAAATGTGTCTTGCATGTCTCTAGCTGGATGATCCTGAGGCATATTTAATGCGGAAAAATTATGCCAGTCATCTTCTATCTCAGGTCCATCTGAAAGACTAAATCCAACCTTATTAAAAATCTCTATAATTTGATTTTTTACCCTAGTAAGCGGATGCTCTGCCCCTAATGCCTCATAATTCGGGGGCATCGTTACATCTAGTTCATTTTTTTGTTTTTCCAAATCATCGCCTTTTTCTATTTTTTCTATTTTTTCTTCCGTGATTTTTTTGAGTGTATTTAGCAGTTTTCCTGTTTGCTTCTTTTCGTCATTTGACAACCTTTTAAACTCTAAAAAGAGGTCATTTAAGATTCCGTTTTTAGCTAAAAAGTGTTTTTTTATTTTTTGAGCATCATCAATAGTCAAGACCTCTGTTTTTTTTATATCATTTATGTATTTTTTTATTTTTTCTTGCATTTATATATATATTTGCTAGTATATCAAATTTACATGATATTAAATAATTGTTACTATGATTATCCCTAAATTAAATAAAATTATATTAATAGTTAGTCTTCTGATTCTAACACAGTGTTACAAAGAACCATTCTTTGAACTGAGTGTAGAGGTAATAGATCAGGATTTAAACCCTGTTCCTAATTGCTTAATTACAATAGAGATCACAGATGTTGATAATGGCAACTTAATTTCTGAAGAAATCCTTGAAGATGTTTTTAGTGGAACGACTAATTCTGGTGGATCGGTTGACTTTAGTTTTGAAAATAAGGCCTTTGTTGCTGCACGAGCATGTTTTTCTTCTGAAGAGCTTACCCCCACTATGTGTAAAGAAGGACATGTATATTTAGAAGAAAATGAAACAAAAAAACTTACCCTAATGATACAGTCTAATGGTGACTGCTCATATTGCTTTTAAAAATCTATCCCTGATTCCGAAAAATATAAAATAGACGCCTCCTTCATTAAAATAGTTTGCTCTCCACCTTTTAGTGGGGGGAGCGTTGTGTTTGTTTTCCAGTGAGGCCATCCGTCTTCATCTTTTCCTATATATTCATAATAGCCATACCGACTTAGCAGTTTGCAGATTGCTATGTGTAATAAATTGATTTTTTCGTCTTTTGTGAAATCTCTATAGCCCTGTCCTAGCTCATTTACCCCGATTAAAAAAAGTATCGCCTGAAGGTCTAACTTTTTTCCATCTCCGAATTTTAGGCTTATAAAATCAACTAATGCTTCCCATTTTTTTTTATTATTCTCTGTACTATTTCTATCCATAATAATTTCTGAATCTATCGAATCAACCTTAATCCTTTTGTCCCTGGCAAATCTTCATTTTTAAAAAACTCTAACATTGCTCCACCTCCAGTCGAAATGTAGCTAAATTGGTTTTTGAACCCAAACCTAGAAATATCTGAAATTGTGTCTCCGCCACCAATCACACTATATGCTCCTTTTTTTGTCTCTTTTATAATACTCTCCGATATTTTTTTTGATCCATTGGAAAAGTCTTTAATTTCTGATATTCCCATTGGGCCGTTCCATACGATTAGCTTTGAGCCTTTAATTCTTCTACAAAAGAACTGAACTGTCTTCGGGCCAATATCAACTCCGAAATAACCTTCTGGAATGAGCCTGATATCTACAGCTCTTTGGTTTGTTTTTTGTGTTATGTCGTCTGTAACAATACAATCTATTGGTAAAATTATTTTTGTATTACTTTTATTTGCTTGTTTTAAAAAACTTTCAACAACACTTAGTTCGCTTTCACTACAAATTGATCTGCCAATTTGACCTCCATTATATTTAATAAATGGAAAGGCCATACCCCCCCCTATTAATATATTGTCTGCAATATTTAAAAAATTTTTAAGTATGTGTATTTTTGAACCTATTTTAGATCCACCAACAACAATCGTATAAGGGTGTCTAGGTGCTTCCTTTAAGTTTTTTAGCGTTTTTATCTCTGATTCTAACAAAAATCCTTTATATTTTTTGTTTTTGAAAAATTTGGTTATTGATGATACCGAAGCGTGATTCCTATGAGAGACCCCAAAGGCATCATTAACATATATATGCCCTAAGCTTGACAATATTTTGCTAAACTTTAAGTCGTTTGTTTTTTCTTCTATATAAAATCTTAAGTTCTCTAAAAGAATTACCCTGTGAGTACTCGAATCAATAAGAGAGTTTGTTTTATTTGTGATTTCTGGGACAAAGAACACATCTAAACCTAACAGGCTCTCAATTATAGGAACTAATTTTTTCAAAGAAAATTGTTTTTGAATTCCATTTGGCCTTCCTAAATGAGACATTAAAATAATTTTAGTCTCTTGTTTTAAAAAATAATTTATTGTGGGGATTGATGCTTTAATTCTTGTTAAATCTAAAATTTGATCATTTTGTATGGGTACGTTATAGTCTACCCTGATTAAAACTTTCTTGATAGTTGAGGAATTAATTGTCATGCCCAAAATTAATTTTTAAATTAATGTAAGTCAAGAATAAATATATCTAGTTTTAACAAATCTATTTTGTAAATTTATTTTAAGAATGTATTTTAAAAATGTTTTAGCAAATAATAGTGTCAAAAACTCCTTGATTAAAGAGTGTTCTGCTAATCGGATCCCTCATGCACAGCTCTTTTTTGGCGGGGATCAAAGTCAACATCTCCCCTTAGCGCTAGCTTTTTCCACTTATTTGTTTTGTGAAAAAAAAACTACTGACTCGTGTGGCAAGTGTGTTAATTGTAGAAAAATGTTTAAATTGACACATCCTGACTTGCATTTCTTTTATCCAACAATTCGTGTTCAACAGCCAAAAGAAAAAATAGCTGAAAGCAAAAAGTGTTTTCCAAACTTTCAAAAAACAATACTTGAAGATCCATATTTAAGTCTACAAAACTGGGAAACAAAATTAAAGTCATCAAAAACAGCAAATATTAGATCAGCTGATTTAATTGAGATTTGTAAAATATCAAATCTTAAGTCTTATCAGGGGGGGTACAAAGTGTTTATTATTTGGGGGGCTGAAAAAATAATCACAAAATCAAGTGCCATCCTATTAAAAACTATTGAAGAGCCGCCCCCAAAAACAGTATTTATCCTAATTTCCAATGATCCAAACAAACTATTATCCACAATTAAATCCCGTCTTCAAGAAAAAAAAATGACAACTATTGATTCGTGTGTTTTATTAGACCATTTTAAAAAAAAATGCCCTGAATTAAATGAGGCCATGATTAAAGATTTTGTCCGAAAAGGAGAATCTAATTATCATAAAACTTTTGAGCTTTTAATTAATCCTGTTGAGGACGGGGAAATTTTTAATAATTTTGTTGAGTGGATTCGCTTGTGTTTTTTGTCAACAAACAAGAAGTCTAAATATGAAGGAGACTTTGCTATAATAAAATTAATCGACCATTGTGCTATGATGGCTAGCTTAGAGAGGGCTGCTCAATTAAGTTTTATTAAGTCAACAGCACAAGTGTTTCGAAGAGCTTTTTTGTTAAATTACGAGCCCTCATTGGTTGTAGAGCCCTCCATTAAACATCCTAATTTTAGTCTTGACTCTTTTTCTAAATATGTTAACAATTATAATGTGCTTGAAATATTTGCCCTATTAAGCAATACTCACTATTATTTACATCGCTATAGTAATTCAAAAATATTATTTTTAGATTTATCTTTTCGTTTAGGAAAATTACTTCATAAAAAACCGTAAAATGGGGTGTTCTATTAAATTATTTATTTTTTCGGTGTTATTGCTTTGTGTCTCTTGTGATCGGCCTATATTAGATATACATTCTTTTCAAGATAATGAATGGGGTATCGAAGATGCTATAACATTTGATATTAAGGTCAAGGATGCCACACTTAAAAAAGAGTTGTCCCTGTTTTTTAGAAACACCCTGAATTATGAGTTTCGAAATTTATTCTTACTTGTTGAAATTTATACGGAAAGTCATATGCTAGAAACAGATACCCTAGAATATGCAATCGCTGATAAGTATGGACGATGGCTAGGCTCGGGATTAGGAGAAACAAGAGACAATTACTTGCTTTTGAATCAAAATTATAGTTTTCCAAAAACCGGAAACTATAGAATCGTTATTAAGCACGGGATGAGAAGTGATCCTTTAGTCGGGGTTTCTAAGTTGGGTTTTAAATTTAAATAATCAAAAAATGAAGCTTAACTTTTTTTATTTATTTTTTCGGTATCTTCTTCCTCTTTGTGTTGCTGTTCCATTTTTAGTATTAGGGTTTTGTCTTTTTTTAGCATCTTCTGGGGCCTGGGGAGACCTTCCTGATTTTCATGAGCTTGAAAATCCGGAAACTAACTTGGCGACAGAAATTATGTCGGCTGACAACAAAATTCTAGGCAAATATTTTTATGAAAATCGAACCCATGTAGAATATTCTGATTTATCCCCTGATTTAATTAATGCTTTAATTGCTACAGAAGACGAGCGTTTTTTTAATCACTCTGGCATTGATTTTATTGCATTAATCAGGGTTGTAAAAGGAATTATAACTAATAATACTAGTTTGGGGGGGGGCAGCACCATCACACAACAATTGGCAAAAATGTTTTTTTCAAAAAAACCATCTTCTAGAATTGATAGAGTTAAACAAAAGTTCAAAGAATGGATTATTGCTGTTCGCATTGAAAGACAGTATTCCAAAGAAGAGATTATTGCGATGTATTTAAATAGATTTGACTTTTTAAATTTAGCGGTCGGAATTAAGTCTGCCTCTAAAATTTATTTTAATAAATCTCCAATCGACCTTACTATTCAAGAATCCGCCACTTTAGTTGGGATGGCAAAAAATCCTTCTCTATATAATCCCCTTCGAAGATTAGAAAAAACAGAAAAACGAAGAAATGTGGTTTTAAATCAAATGGTAAAAAACAACTACTTATCTAAAGATCTTAGGGATTCCTTAATTATGCTCCCTCTGGTTTTAAACTATAAAAAAGCGGATCATAATGAGGGACAAGCAACATATTTTAGGGAGCAACTTAGAGCGTTTATGACAGATTGGTCAAAAAAAAGGGAGGCTAAAACTGGAGAAAAATATAACATCTATAAAGATGGGTTAAAAATATATACCACTATTGATTCTAAAATGCAAAAGTATGCGGAAATTTCAGTTGAAGAACATCTCAAAAAATTACAAAATGAATTCTATTTACACTGGGATGGGTTTGAAAATGCTCCTTATGATACAAGCTGGAGAGCTGGTCAAATTGATACATTAATATTATTCCCTGCAATAAAAAGGTCCGAAAGATATAGAAAACTTAAATTGTCTTGGTTTGATGAAGATAAGGTGTTAGAAATTTTCAACACTCCTGTTCCCATGTCTATTTTTTCTTGGAGCGGAAGAGTTGATACTGTGCTTAGTCCTCTCGACTCGATAAAATATTATAATTATTTTTTACATTCTGGATTAATTTCAATAGAGCCGGCTACTGGAGCAATCAAGGCTTGGGTTGGTGGAATTAATCATGAGCAATTTAAATATGATCATGTAAAAGAAGGAAAGCGACAGGTTGGTTCTACTTTTAAGCCATTTATTTACGCAACTGCGATCGATCAATTTAAGTATTCTCCCTGTTTTACTGTTCCTAATGTACAGGTGATCTTTGAAAAAGAAGAATGGGGATTAGATGAAGATTATATTCCTGAAAATGCCAATAAAAAATATGGCGGTGAGTTTACATTAACTGAGGGATTGGCAAAGTCTAAAAATACTGTTTCTGCATATTTAATGAAGCGAGTTAAGCCTAGAAAGGTTATTAATCTTGCGCGAAAGATGGGCATTGATAGTTATCTTCCAGCTGTTCCTTCATTATGTCTCGGCACAGCGGAAATTTCATTGTTTGAAATGACTGGAGCATATAGTACTTTTGCTAATGAGGGGATGTATGTCGCTCCTCATTTTATTTCAAGAATTGAGGATAAAAATGGAATTGTTTTGGATCGGTTTGCTAGCTCACCTATTGAAATTTTAAGTAAGGAAAAAAATTATATTATGGTAAAGCTTCTAGAGGGTGTGGTTAATCAAGGTTCTGGTGGTAGGTTGCGGTGGAAATATGGACTTACTAATCAAATTGGAGCTAAAACAGGAACTACACAAAACCATTCCGATGGTTGGTTTATTGGTTTTGTTCCAAACTTGGTGACTGGGGTTTGGACTGGGGCAGATAATCGATCTGTTCGCTTTAGAGATCTTCACTTGGGTCAAGGGGCAGAAATGGCTTTGCCTATTTGGGCTAATTATATGAAAAATTTATATAGGGATAATTCTCTTGGGGTTTCGGCTAAAAACTTTCCGTTTCCTGAAAATGGTGTTTCTGTTATATTAGACTGTAATCAAAAGGATAAAATTAATAATGATGAAGAATTTTAATTATGAATAAGTTATATAAAAATGGTTTGGATGCTATATTTGATATAAAAGACCACTCAACAATTATGCTTGGTGGTTTTGGTCTTTGCGGGATCCCTGAAAATCTTATTTCCGCATTAGTGACCAAGAAAACAAAAGGCCTAACATGTATATCAAACAATGCTGGTGTCGACGATTTTGGTATCGGGCTGTTATTAAAAACGCGACAAGTAAAGAAAATGATTTCTTCATATGTTGGGGAAAATGCTGAATTTGAAAAACAACTTCTAAGTGGAGAATTAGAGGTAGAGTTAATTCCACAGGGCACGTTAGCAGAAAGGTGCCGTGCTGCAGGCGCAGGAATTCCTGGTTTTTATACCCCTGCTGGTGTTGGAACTGAGGTTGCAGAGGGAAAAGAGGTGAAGGTTTTTAATGGCAAAAAACACCTATTAGAGCTTGCTTTTGAGTCGGATTTTGCCTTCGTAAAAGCATGGAAGGGAGATGCTCTTGGTAATTTAATTTATAGAGGAACTGCTAGAAATTTTAACCCCATGATGGCCGCGGCAGGTAAAATAACTATTGTAGAAGTTGAAGAGCTAGTCCCAGTTGGAGAGCTAGATCCAAATATAATCCATACACCAAGCATTTATGTCGATAGAATTTTCAAAGGAGAGAATTATGAGAAAAGAATAGAAAAAATAACTACACAGTAAAATATATAATATGGGATTAAATAAATTTCAAATTGCTAAACGAATTTCAAAAGAGTTAAAAGATGGGGATTATGTAAATTTAGGCATCGGTATACCCACATTAATAGCTAATTATATTCGAAAAGATATTTCTGTAATTCTACAATCTGAAAATGGCCTTTTGGGTATGGGACCTTTTCCAAATAAAAATAAAATTGATCCAGACATGATTAATGCTGGGAAAGAAACAATTACTACTCTAAGTGGGTCTGCCCTGTTTAGTTCAGCAGAAAGTTTTGGCATGATTAGGAGAGGGCGGGTGAATTTAACTGTTTTGGGGGCCATGGAGGTCTCTCAGGCTGGGGATATTGCAAATTGGAAAATTCCTGGGAAAATGGTAAAGGGAATGGGGGGAGCAATGGATCTTGTTGCATCTGCAAAAAATATAATTGTAGCAATGATGCACACTAATAAAAAAGGGCATTCTAAATTGTTGAAAAAGTGTACACTTCCGATTACAGGATTAAATTGTATTAAAAAAGTGGTTACCAATTTAGCTGTTATTGATATTGAGAATAATATGTTTGTTTTAAAAGAACATGCTCCTGGCGTCTCTATAGAAGAAATTGTGGAAGCAACAGAGGGAGAATTGAAAATATCTGAGTCAGTGTGTGAAATGGATTTATCTTAATGAAGATTATCTCTTATAACATAAATGGAATTCGTGCTGCGATAAAAAAGGGACTAGTAAATTGGCTACAATCTTATTCGCCAGATATTGTTTGTTTACAAGAATTAAAAGCTAATGTAGATCAATTTGATGTTTCTGTTTTTGAAAAATTGGGTTATTCTTGTTTTTGGTATTCTGCTAAGAAAAAGGGGTATAGTGGTGTTGCAGTATTATCAAAAATAAAACCTAAAAATGTTGTATTTGGTTGTGGGGTTAATGCGTTTGATGATGAGGGCCGTATTATTAGGGCTGACTTTAATAATCTGAGTGTTTTTTCATGTTACTTTCCCTCTGGTAGTAGTGGTGAAATTAGGCAGGCTTTTAAAATGGATTTTTTAGAGTTTTTTTACACTTTTATAAAAAAGTATCACCTTCAAAAAAATATTTTGGTTTGTGGTGATTATAATATCTGTCATAAACCTATTGATATTCATGACCCAATTAGAAACAAATACTCTTCTGGATTTCTAATCGAAGAAAGAGAATGGATGTCTGCGTTTTTAAAATTAGGTTTTGTAGATACTTTTCGGGAAAAAAATAGTTCCCCAAACAAATACTCTTGGTGGAGCTACCGGGCAAATGCCCGGCTTAATAATAAAGGTTGGCGAATCGACTACCATATATTAAGCGATAATCTGAAACAAAAGATTAAAAATGTAGATATATTAAGTGACGTACATCACTCTGATCATTGTCCTGTTTTTCTAGAATTAAATTAAGGGCAATCCACTTCCTCGCCTAAAGTTAAGACCATTGATAGTCCAAATTCTATTGTTACAGAATAACATGTTCCATTTCCATCATTTATAGTAAGATTACTTAGGTCTAAGTATGTTGCTGGGGGGCCTGGTGGGCCCTGTTCGCCCTGTTCGCCCTGTTCGCCCTGTTCGCCTTGGGGGCCCTGGCTTAAAGCTTCTAAAAAATCTTGTACTGTTCCTGTATTACCCTCTTGTATCCAAAGCTGATATGTGTCCAGGCCAAGAATAAACTCCTCTATTGTCCCATCTCCCCCATTTTCAATCCAAGAGTCATAAATGCTCGGACCCTGTTCACCTTGTGGCCCAGGGTTGCCAACTAATCCTTGTTCCCCCGGAATTCCCTGTGGCCCGGGGGGGCCCTGTGGCCCAGTATTTCCTTGTGGTCCTACTGGTCCTGTTGTTCCAGCGGGTCCCTGTTCGCCCTGTTCACCTTGTGGCCCAGGGTTGCCCGGATTTGCACTTGTTTCAGAAAATAGTGCATATGGAACGCTTCTAAGCTGTGTGGAGCCCATGACCAAATAATCTTCTCCCATCTCTGCAATTCCTATTGTTAAAAAATGTGTGGAATTTCCCCAATCTATATTCTCAAAATTATCTCCCGGCATTGGATCTCCGGCCCCAATTGCTAAGCTTACTAAGCCAATATTGTTTGTGGTGACAGAATAGTGTTGTTCTCTATATACTGGAAAATTGTCTGGGCTATCTTCTGAAATACTAACCGAAATGTTAATCGTTTCATTAGCTCTGGGTTGCCAATTCATGTCACGAACAACCGTTTGATATGAAAAGGTTTGCGGTACTTGTCCCTGACAAATTGTAACTAACAACAATAAAAAAATAATATATCTATACTTCATATTAATTAAACTTTTGAATTTTATAAACTTGCTTGTTATTGGTTTTGAAATATATTTCTAAAAAATAAATTCCACTAGAAAAGTGGGATAAATCTATAGTTTGATTTTCTAGTCCAATAGTCTCTAGTGACGAAAACAGTTCTCTGCCGTTCATGTCTTTTATCTTTAGGCCTAGTGTCTTTTCTGTGTTACCATCAATATATATTATATCCTTTGCTGGGTTTGGATAAATATTAATGATCGCATTTTCCGGCACTTCATTAATCATTGAAATTTGGTAATTTTCTTGATGAAATCCCTGTGTTAAAACACTTTCACCCTGCACAAAAGTTTCGATCGCTATCTCTCCCAAAGAGAAGCATAGGTTATAGTTATCCTGTGTAACGGTTCCTCCTGACGAAGAAATAAGTTGCGGAGTTATAATTGATGACTGCGCAAACAGAAAACTAAAAGAAGACCAAAATAAAAATGTATATATTGTTCTCATTAACTTATTTATTCTTTAACAAACCCCTCTATTGCCACTTCTTTATCTGATTGTGTTTTAATAAAGTATTTTCCCGGGGAAAGGTTTGTGATATCTAATTTAATACTATTTCCGTCTGATTGAAAGTTTTCATTAAAAATAACTTCCAATAGTCTTCCTTGCGCATCATATAATTGTGTATTTAAATTTAATAGCGATTCAAAGTCAGAGGTAATATTAATTTGGTTTGTTGCTGGATTCGGGAAAAGGCTAAGTGATACTGTTTCGTTTTCAACAAAGATTGTTTGGTTGTCTATCCCCAAATAGATGTTTTCGTCTCCCTCCTCATAAGGAATATAATAAATGGGACAAAAAAACATTTCATCTGTTGTAAGCTCGCCCCAACCCATGTCAAAATCATTAGTATTATCATATGTTGCAATCGCCTCTATCCTTGACCCTGCCGGAATATGTTGCATGTATTCTGGGTAATAAAACCCTTGCCAATCAAAATCCCAGTCTGGAATTTTAATGATTGGAAGGGTTTCTCCACTTGGAGTTTCAGCATAAACCTCCCACGATGTTCCCATTAAGTGAGAGTGCGGTAAAATTCCTAAAAGGCTCCAATCTTCTGGTAATTCGCAATACTGTTCCCCATACCCAACAATTTGGCCAAATTGTTGCACTGGGCCTGGTCCAAACATGTCTAAAAAATCAAAGGGGCCTGGTTGAAAATTTAAACAAGCCTCTATCTCTGTTTGAGTATTTGCAGGAATCTCCAAATCCAACCTCAGCCACATTTTCATTTGAACCTCTCTTTCTACCTCGGAAGCTGGTTTTGTAAATACGTTAATTGATGAACGATCCCACTCATCTATTGATGAGGGCGCATAATGAATTTGACAAAGCAGGTCTGCTCCTGCTGGAATTTTCATGCCTAATTCACCATTCCAAACAATAGGATCCATCCCTGGAGCATATCCGCCTAAAAAAACATAGTCGTTGGGACTAACCCCATCTAGACTAAACCCCCCAAAAGATTCATAACCTAAAACATCTGGTGAATCTGCATCTAGCGCTGCGGCAGTTCCCGTAACATCAACCATCATAATTGCATGATGTACAGCCTCTCTATTGTCCGGTCTAAATTCAATTGATTTTATGTATGTATCCTCTGTAAACCCTGTTGGAAAAACAAAAACCCTATAATCGTCTGCATTGTTCCCTTCAATAAAATACTCTTCTTCCATTTCAAACACATAGTCAGGGTCTCCTATTGCTGAGCCCACGGGAAATGTTGGAATTTCTGTCTCTAGAGAAGGGTCGCCCTCTATCATTCCTCCTTCAACCCAGTCTGCTATTAATTGTTTTTCTTCTTCTGTTAAAAAACGTTGATCTAGCATCGAGTGGGGGGTGTACGTTGGGTCTGGAGGCCATGGAGGCATATATCCACTCTCTGTTACATAAATTAGATTTGTTCCTTGTGATGCAACCTCCTCATAATTAGTGAAAGATGACGGCCCGGCTTCACCAGACCGATGACACTCTGTACACTTATTATATATAATTGGTGATATGTGTTCCGAAAATGTTATTTCAGTTCCTGTTTGCCCAATTAGTATCTGGCCTATCAATAATAACGTCCAACATCTCATAATAATTCCATTTAATAATTAATAAAACAGCCTATGGCTGTCGTTTCAAAATACACAATTTCTTGATCATTAACAACATTGGTTAACACCTCAAATAAATAATGTTCTGTTGGTGGGCTCCAATCTCCCAATGCCTCATAACTATTGTCTATCATTCCCCGATAAATTAACTCCCCATTTAATTCGACAAAAACTTCTGGCGTAACAATAGGTAAATAGTTTTGTGTATATGGACCTGGCTCATTGTTTTCTTCACTATAGTCTGGTGTTACTGCAAACGGTATGTCATATTTGACAACAAAATTTGACAAACTGCCTGCTGTAGATAAAGAATTTGGAGAAAAGCCCCGAAATACCATATTGTGCCCCAGTGTGTCACAAAAATATCTATATGTATTTCTAAGTGGTCCACACATATATTGTGCAATCGGGCAATTTTCATAAAGAAAAACTGTTACCATTAATCCTATATTATTTGGCTTTGGATCACAAATAGATTCACAGTCTTCAAGTGTTGAAAATTCGCCGTCTACATTTTCTGTGCAATCCCCAAGACAAGAGTATCTTAATTCTGTATCAACATTTGTTTCACATCCAAAAAATAATAAGAACAAGAAAAACACCCAGCCTTTTAGTAAATTGTCCATCTTAACAAAGATAGTAAATTATTATTTTAGGGCAGTCCTAATAATAGTAACTATGAGCTGAAGAGGAGATTTGAACTCCCGACCTCTTCCTTACCAAGGAAGTGCTCTACCCCTGAGCTACATCAGCTTAATTTATAAGGTATAAATATTAAATTATTCCCAAATTTAATAATTTGAACTATATTGTTGTTGATAAATTAAATATGTCCCGGAGAAGAAAACGCGAATTGATCGATTTAAAAGAGAATATTCTAAATATTCTGAAATCTAGAACAGAGAATTTGAACCCTAAACAAATTGCCTGGGAATTAAACCTGAGGGGAAGTCAATATCAAAAAAAAATAACAAAAGCTATTTCAGATCTAGAAAAAAGTGGCCTAATTATCCGAAAAGAGAAGTATAAATTCCGATGTAATCAATCTTATCAACTAGTTGTTGGCACTATTGATATAAATAAACGAGGAGACGGATACGTTCAATGCGGTGATTATAATGAAGATATTTTTATTAAAAAAAGTAACCGACTTAATTCTCTAAACAATGATACCGTTTCAGTTGAAATTATAAAAAATAGCCGCCATGTGCTAACCGGAAAAATAGAAAAAGTTTTGAAAAGAGGTCAAAATAAATTTATTGGTACTATTGATGACAATGGTAAAAACATTTTTTTTATTCCAGAAAATGATAAGGTCGGTTCTGATTTTTTTATTCCAACAGAATCGCTGAATGGAGCAAAACATAAAGATCGGGTTATCATTCAGCTTCTAGATTGGCCCGTGTCAGCTGGATGTCCTTTTGGAACTGTTATCCGAGTTCTTGATAACAACCCAAGCCTAAAAGCGGCTATTAGCTCTAGTGTTGAGGTTTTTGGAATACGAAATGAGTTTTCCAAAACAATTGGTGAAGAATTAAAGCATATTTCTAGTAAAATAAAAAAATCCGAAATTACTAAACGAAGAGATTTCCGAGAAGACATTACTTTTACAATTGACCCAAAAGATGCTAAAGATTTTGACGATGCCCTGTCAATTAAATTTTTGCCCAACAAAAAAGTTCAAATTGGGGTTCATATTGCTGATGTTTCACATTATGTCCCGGTTGGCTCTGAAGTTGACAATGAAGCTTTCTTAAGAGCCTTCTCTGTTTATTTTCCGGGAAAAGTAATTCCCATGTTGCCAGAAAAGCTATCCAATGAAATATGCTCATTGCGACCAAACGAAGACAAACTCTCTTTTTCTATTGTTTTTGAGGGTAGAGAGGGCGCGTCTGAATTAAAGGCGGTCTGGTTCGGCAAAGGAATTATTAATTCTGATTATAGGTTTCATTATGATGAGGTGGAAGATGTGTTATTGAAAAAAAGAGGGGGGTTTTATAAAGAACTAGAAACACTAAATCAAATAGCACTGAATTTTCGATCCAAAAGGATGGAAAATGGCTCAATTGATTTTTGTAGAAAAGAAATTTGTTTTCAATTAAACAATTTCAATGAGCCAACTCACTTAATTGAAAAAATACCGCTTCAAGCACATAAATTAGTTGAAGAGTTTATGTTATTAGCAAACAAAGCTGTTGCTAATAAATTAAATCGGGGCATCTATCGGGTTCATGATTTGCCTTGTGCTGATCAGTTAGAAGACGTTGCTAGATATTTAAAAAATTCTGGTTTTTCTGTACATTTAAATTCTAAAAAAAAGGATCTACCTATCAGAATAAATGCTATTTTAAAAAAACCCGGCATCAATGTCGATGTGTTTCAAAATCTAATTTTACGAGCTATGTCCAAGGCCTCTTATAGTACTCAAAATATAGGTCATTATGGACTGGGGTTCGCAAAGTATATGCATTTTACCTCTCCCATTCGACGATATGCCGACCTAATAATACACAGGCTTCTTTTTAAGCACATTAATAGTGAGCAATATCATGTTCGTGGATTAGAAAAAAAATGTGCTCATTTTTCCAGTCTAGAAAAATTATATGTTGATGTTGAACGAAAAATAAATAAATTTGTCCAATTGAAGCTGTTAGAAAATTCTGTTGGAAAGATGTTTTGTGGCACAATTTCTAGTATTGTAAAGTGGGGGGTTTATGTAGAGCTTAAAGGCGGAAGAGGAGAGGGGCTGATTCCAATAAAACAGTTTACTGAAGAAAAGTATTATCATAATTCCGATTTGTTTTCATTAATTAATCGAAAAAATGGACATAAATACATGTTGGGTGATGATGTTTCTGTGAAAATAAAATCTATTAACCTAGTCAAAAACGAGCTGGATTTGGCGCTTGTTAAATTATGACACATATAAAAAACTATATATATATTTCTTTTTTCCTTTTTTTGGGATGCGCAAACATTAGGCCTCCGACAGGCGGCGACAAAGACCTCTCGCCACCAAAACTTGTCTTGGCAATCCCTGAAAAAAATAACCTAAACTTTAATGAAGAGTCAATTATTTTGGAGTTTGATGAATATATCCAAGTTAGAAATATGGAAAATATAAAAGTTTCCCCCGTTTGCACCCCCCCTCCAAAAGTGCTTGTTCGGGGGAAAAGGATTGAAGTTTTATTTTTTCAAAAACTAGAAAAAGAAACGACATATACTATTAATTTTTCTAAGGCGATTTCCGATATTAACGAGGGAAATGTTTTAGAAAACTTTACATATGTTTTTTCTACTGGTGACATGCTCGATTCAGGAATAATCAAAGGTAATGTTAAAGACCTTTATTTTAATAAATTACTCCCCAATTCCCTTGTAGCCCTATACTCTTCCACAGACTCTAGCGATCTAAATTATTACACGTTCACAGAATTAAACGGCTCTTTTCTAATCAAGAATATAAAAAAGGGAGAGTATTTTGTTCGTGCTGTTATAGACGAAAATGATAATCTTCAATATGATCATGGAGAAATGACTTCTTTAATTAAAAGAATAAAAACATCTGAAATAGATAATGAAATTGGCGTTTTTTATATAAAAAATTCGACTAAAATAAATGCAAAAAACATTAATAAGGGGGTCATCCGATTCGAACATGAAGCCGAAAAAACAAATATTAATATTCTTAATGCCGACGGACTTTGGAACAGGAAAAATTTTTCGTCTGATTTTTGGTTTCGTGACACTCCCCCATTTATTAAATATGAAAGCTTTGGGTTGATTGATTCTGTTCAGGTTTATAATAATCTTCCCCCGGATTTAATCCTACACGGCCCTAGCTCTGTTGAGGAGATTTTATTAACAAAAAAAATAATCCTTAAATCTAATTCTCCTATTGATAGTTTTTTGGCTACTGGATTTAATTTAAACGAAAAAAATCCAGAGCTAGCTCTCACAGATCCCTTTACTATTGAAATTCCTGTTGATCCCATGAGCTGTGATTTCTTTACTCTAAGTATTGATGGTGGTTCAATTTTAAATGAACAGGGGAAGAAAAATGACTCCATTGTCTTTAGTTTTAATCTGAATTCAAATGATTATGGAATACTTAATGTGCTGTGCTCTAAAAAATCTGAAGAAACAATGATAGGTGAGTTGTTTCAAGATAAAAAGATTGTTAGAAAATGTTCTCTTTCTGATTCCACTTCTATGCAATTTCTTTCCCCTGGCGACTACTCTTTAAGAGTGTTTTCCGATCTTGACGGTAATAATGTTTGGACGCCTGGTGAAATTGAGAACAACATTGAGCCTGAGCCAATTAAGGTTTATCATGGATTTATAGTAATTAAACCAAACTGGGAAGTTGATATTAGAGTTGAATCACCTTAACATATATAGTTAGCTATATGTGTTTTTTATAAATCTTATTGTTCAGTTATTCATACAATTTGTTGATTTATATTATATTGTTATTTTTTTAACAAACGCAAAAATGAAATCATCGATTATTAAAAAAATTTCCATGGCTCTTTCTGGGCTTTTTTTGGTTATCTTCCTAGCTCAGCATTTAGCAATTAATTTAACTTCGATTATTCCTGATGGCGGAAAAACATTTAATACTATTTCTCATTTTATGGGCTACAACCCCGTTGTCCAGTTTATACTCCAACCTATCTTAATTTTTGGGGTATGTTTTCATTTTATCATGGGATTTGTTTTAGAATATCAAAATAATCAGGCAAGAAATGAAAAATACATTTATCACAAAACAAGAAGCTCTTGGATATCTAAAAATATGATAATCACAGGACTTGTAATTTTGGCTTTTTTAGGATTGCATTTTTATGACTTTTGGGTGCCTGAAATAGAATATAAATACATATCACAAGAGTCTCCCGATCCACTAAAGTATTTTCATGAACTAAAAGAAAAGTTCTATGGAGAAACTATTCGAACCATTATCTATTGTTTTTCTTTTATTTTGCTTGGCATGCATTTAAACCATGGTCTTGCTTCATCTTTTCAATCAATTGGGGTTAGCAGTTACCGAAAAAAAATATTAAAACTGGCAGCAAATATTTACTCATTAATAATATCGATTGGGTTTATTAGCATTGCTATTTTTCATTATTTTATCCATTAATTTTTTTTCTTTATCTGTTGAAATCACTATTCATTGATGTTATTTAGAATTGGACAAAATAAGACAAATCTGTACATTTTTGTTTTTTTTATTTTTGTTTTATGGTTAGTTGTTGTATATTTGTTTTTAAAAATCTAGGTAGACAAAGATGGACAAGGATAGACAAATGTTAAGCATTAAAGAGGTGGCGGACATGTTAAATGTGTCCCAAAAAACCATCCGAAGGCATATCAGCTCTGGTAAAATACAGTCTGTGAAACTTGGCGGAATTCACAGGATATCAAGCGAAGAAATAAACACGCTATTAGGGCCCGAACAACTTGTACAAGTGTCCCCTTGTGAAAATTTTCCATTTCCAAATAAAGTTCCTGAGGGGCCATTAGAAAATAAATGGGAAAACCATAAAGGCTCAATCAATCTTGTGAGCCCGGCAAACAAAAGAAACATTGATATTATTGTGGTTGGAACCGGTCTTGCTGGTGCATCTGCATCTGCCACTCTGGCCGAACTTGGTTACAATGTAAAAGCTTTTTGTTTTCAAGATTCTCCCAGAAGAGCCCACTCAATAGCCGCTCAAGGAGGAATTAATGCTGCTAAAAATTATCAGGGCGACGGCGACTCTAATTACAGGTTGTTTTATGACACAATTAAGGGTGGTGACTATCGATCTAGAGAAGCTAATGTTTATCGCCTTGCCGAAGTGTCTGGAAATATTATTGACCAGTGTGTTGCGCAGGGTGTTCCTTTCGCAAGAGATTATGGCGGCCTGCTTGATAATAGATCTTTTGGTGGAGTTCTGGTTTCTAGAACTTTCTATGCTAAGGGCCAGACCGGTCAACAATTATTACTTGGAGCCTATTCTGCTTTAAATAGACAAATAAATCGGGGGAAAGTAGAGATGTTTTCCCGGCATGAAATGATGGACCTGGTGTTGATTGAAGGAAAGGCTCGCGGAATAATAACCCGAAATCTAGTTACGGGAGAAATTGAAAGACATGGTGCACATGCTGTTGTTATCGCCAGCGGAGGCTATGGTAATGTTTTTTACCTTTCCACAAATGCCATGGGGAGTAATGTGACAGCAGGCTGGAAGGTTTATAAAAATGGAGCCCTTTTTGCAAATCCATGCTTCACACAAATACACCCAACATGCATTCCTGTTTCTGGAGATCATCAATCTAAACTAACTTTGATGTCCGAGTCTTTAAGAAATGATGGGAGAATCTGGGTACCAAAAAACAAGGAAGATGTTATAAAAATCAGAAACAAAGAACTAAAACCAACTGAAATCGCTGAAAATGATCGGGACTATTACTTGGAAAGAAGATATCCTGCATTTGGTAATTTGGTTCCGCGAGATGTGGCATCAAGGGCGGCGAAAGAAAGATGTGATGCTGGCTATGGGGTAAATAAAACGGGCCAAGCGGTATATCTGGACTTTGAATCCGCGATAATTAGATATGGGAAAGAAAAAGCCGTCTCCTCAGGACAAAATGCCGAAGACAACAGCCTAGTTAAAAGGCTAGGAAAAGAGATTATTAAGGCTAAATATGGCAACCTTTTTCAGATGTATGAAAAAATAGTTGATGAAAACCCATATGAAACACCTATGCAAATATTTCCAGCAGTACACTATACAATGGGTGGGGTTTGGGTTGACTACAACTTAATGACCTCCATTCCTGGATGTTTTGCGATCGGTGAGGCTAATTTTTCAGACCATGGCGCAAATCGATTGGGCGCGTCTGCTCTTATGCAGGGGTTGGCCGATGGATATTTTGTCTTGCCGTATACTATTGGTGATTACCTGGCCGACGATATCAAAACTGGCCCCATTGATACTGAAGCAAAGGAGTTTAAGCTTGCAGAAAAAAGGGTGAAAGATTTTGTGTTCAATATTTTCAAGAATAAATCTGGCAAACCTGTTGATTATTATCATAAAAAGCTTGGTAAAATTATGTGGGACAAATGCGGTATGTCAAGAAACAAAGATGGTTTAAAAAGTGCCATTTCTGAAATTAGAAACTTAAAAAAAGACTTTTATAAAAACGTTTTTGTTCCCGGTGACATGCACGAGTATAATGAAGAGCTTGCAAAAGCTGGTCGTGTTGCAGACTTTTTGGAATTAGGAGAACTTTTTGCCATAGATGCTTTAGATAGAAACGAGTCTTGTGGGGGGCATTTTCGAGAAGAGTATCAAACCGCTGAAGGAGAAGCCTTAAGAAACGACTCTGATTATACTTTTGTCTCTTGCTGGGAATTTCAGGGAAAAGATCGGGCGCCCAAACTAAATAAAGAGCGCTTGTTATTTGAATCTGTTAAATTAAAATCTAGAAGCTATAAATAATATGGACTTGACACTTAAAATTTGGAGACAAAAAAAAGAGTATGAAAAAGGTGCGATGCACGCATATCAAATAAAAAACATAGAACCAGACATGTCATTTCTTGAGATGTTAGATGTTTTAAATCAAAAACTAATTAACGATGGAGTAGAGCCTGTAGCGTTTGATCACGACTGTAGAGAGGGGATTTGCGGTGCCTGCTCATTGGTAATAAATGGTGCTCCTCATGGGCCAGACTCCGGAACAACAACTTGCCAGTTACATATGAGAAGATTTAATACTGGTGACACTATTTATATTGAGCCATTTCGTGGATCCGCATTTCCTGTTATTAAGGATCTGGTGGTGGATCGAAGCGCATTCGACAGGATTCAACAGGCGGGGGGATATGTCTCTATAAACACGTCTGGGAACACCGTGGACGCAAATGCAACCCCCATTCCAAAGCCCGATGCTGATGAAGCCTTTAATTCTGCGGCATGCATTGGTTGTGGTGCATGTGTTGCTGCGTGCAAAAATTCCTCAGCAATGCTTTTTGTTGGGGCAAAAGTTTCTCAATATGCTAACCTGCCACAAGGCAAAGTAGAAAGCAAAGATCGTGTCATTAATATGGTAAAGCAGATGGATAAAGAAGGTTTTGGTTCTTGCACAAATACTGGGGCTTGTGAAGCCCATTGTCCAAAAGAAATTTCAACAGACAATATTTTAACACTAAATCGCGAATATATAAAATCAAAACTAAACCAATGAGATATAGAAAAATAGACAATACACTGTTTAAAGAAAATCGCTTTCAGTTTTCAAAACTATTGTTAAATAATTCCATTGCTATATTTAACTCCAATGATTTAATGCCCAAAAATGCCGACCAATTAATGACATTTAAGCAAAATAGCGACACTTTTTACTTGTCAGGGATAGATCAAGAAGAAACCATTATCGTGATTATTAAAAAACATGCCCAGGTTCGTGAACTTGTTTTTGTTAGAGAAACAAGTGAAACTCTAAAAATATGGGAGGGTGAAAAGTTGTCGAAAGAAAAGGCCAGAGAGATTTCTGGATCTGGATCTGTGTTTTGGAACACGGATTTCAAGGGGATGTTGCCAGAGCTAATGATTGGCATCGAAAACATATACCTAAATAGTAATGAGCATCCCCGGGCAAATATAGTTGTGGAAACAAGAGATGCTCGATTTGGTAAGTGGATGAGGTCTAAATATCCTAAACATGTTTATAAAAAAAGTGCCAAACTGTTGCACGCGCTCCGTGCGGTAAAAAAACCTGAAGAAATTAACTTAATTCAACATGCTTGCAGTATTACAAAGGGGGGGGTTGAGAGAGTTTGCAGGCATTTAAAGCCGGGTGTTTTTGAATATGAGATTGAGGCGGAAATAGTTCATGAATTTTTAACTAACAATTCAAGAGGTTTTGCGTATGACCCCATTATAGCCTCGGGGGGGAATGCGTGTATTCTACATTATGACTCAAACAATGATGTTTGTAAGGATGGTGATTTGGTGCTTATGGATTTTGGGGCCGAATATGCTAATTATACATCTGATCTAACTAGGTGTTTCCCTGTAAATGGTCGATTTAGTAAAAGACAAAAAGATGTCTATAATAGTGTTTTGCGTGTTATGAATTCCGCAAAAAATCTCTTGAGGCCTGGGGTTTTGCTTCATGATTACGAAAAAGAAGTCGGCCTATTAATGGAAAAAGAATTGGTGGATCTTAAATTAATTTCTGTGAAAGATGTTGCTGAATCTAAATCTAATGGGGCTCCCGCTTATAAAAAATACTATATGCATGGAACTTCTCACCACCTTGGATTAGATGTTCATGATGTTTCTGAGCCTAACAAGCCCCTTAAGGAGGGGATGGTTCTTACCTGTGAACCCGGAATATATATTCCAGAAGAAAATCTTGGTATAAGGCTAGAAAATGATATTCTTATAACGAAATCTGGGAATATTGACCTAATGGAAAACATACCCATAGCTGTCGAAGAGATAGAGGATGCGTTAAACATATAAAAAACTATATATTTATTTTTTTACTAAGAATGGGTCCCAACCCTCGGAGCTTAAGTCTATAGTCTGTTCTGAGCTAGTTATTAATTCTATTTTATTTTTATCTGACGTTATGTGCCCAACAGCCTTAATTGAGCTGATTTTGGTAATTTTTTGATGTAATGTAGCGGGGGCCGTGAACAGTATTTCATAGTCTTCCCCTCCATGTAAAGCACAAAATAGCGGGCTAATATTAAGCTCACTCGCGACTTCCGATGTTTCTTCTGCAACAGGTATTTTATTCTCAAAAATCTTAACCCCCACACCGGATGCTTTACAAATATGTCTCAAGTCTGAACTTAGCCCGTCAGATAGGTCTATCATTGCCGAGGGGGTTATTCTTAATTTTCTTAGCTCCCTAATAATATCAACTCGCGCCTCTGGCTTTAGCTGCTTTTCTAAAATAGTACTATATTGTGTTAGTTCTGGTTGAGACTTTTGATCTTCCATAAAAATTTGTTTTTCTCTTTCTAGTATTTGTAGTCCCAAGTAGGCCCCCCCCAAATCTCCAGAAACAAAAACAACGTCATTAGGCTGGGCGCCTGAACGATATGAGAGATCTGTGGAAGAAGGCTCTCCGATAATGGTAACGCTTATAATGAGGCCGGATGCACTACTAGTGGTGTCTCCTCCTATTAAATCAATACTGTAGTTTTTACAGGCGGTGTGTATTCCAGAGTACAACTCTTCAATGTGCTCAACACTATATTTATTAGGAATTCCTAAAGATACTAGTGCATGAGTTGCTATTCCATTCATAGCACAAATGTCAGATATATTAACAATAATAGATTTGTAGCCCAAATGTTTTAGTGGGGTGTAGGTGGGATCAAAATGAACTCCCTCTGCTAGCATGTCTGTGCTAATCAGACAGTCTTTTTTGGCAAAATGCTCAATTACGGCCGAATCATCACCAGTCCCCTTTTTAGTTGATTTATGTTTGTTGCTACTGTCTTTAAGTATGCGGCTTATAAGTTCAAACTCCCCTATTTTAGATATTGGTGTAAATTTATTGCTCATCATTTTATTTTTTATGTTGAATTTATAATATAATTTTCATTTATTGGCTTTCTAAATTATCCTAAACTAATTAAATTTGTAAAAAACACTTCTATTTAAAATGGTTACAGTTTCTGATGAAGCAAAAAAAGAACTTTTGGCATTAATGCAAAAAGAGGATGATTCCAAAAAATATGTTCGGGTGAGCGTCTCCTCGGGTGGATGTTCAGGTTTGTCTTACAACTTAGATTTTGACAGCAAACAATTATCTACTGACAAGGTTTTCGAGAACAACGATATAACTCTTTTGGTTGACGAAAAAAGCTATCTTTATTTAATCGGGACCACATTAAGTTATAGCGGCGGTCTAAATGGAAAGGGTTTTGTTTTTAATAATCCTAATGCTGCTCGAACCTGTGGGTGTGGAGAAAGTTTTTCATTATAGTGATTATATAATATGGGGAGGAAAAAAGATAAAGAAATAATAGGGGAACTAACCAGTAAAAAGTACCCATACGGATTTGTATCTGATTTCGATTCGGACACAATCGGTAAGGGCTTAAATGAGGATGTTGTGCGTCTTGTTTCTCGAAAAAAAAATGAACCAAAATGGATGCTTGAGAGACGCCTTGAAGCTCTTGAGATACTTCGCAAAATGACGCCACCAAAGTGGGCAAACTTAAAGTTTCAAAATATTAATTTACAGGACATTATTTATTACTCTGCTCCAAAAAAAAAGGCATCTTTAGCTAGCTTGGATGAGGCTGACCCCGAGCTAATTAAAACTTTTAATAAGCTTGGTATTTCTTTAGAAGAACAGAAAAGACTCGCTGGTGTTGCGGTTGACGTTGTTATTGACAGCGTCTCTGTTTCAACCTCATTTAAGGATAAGTTGGCGGACCTTGGTATTATTTTTTGTTCAATGTCTGAAGCTATTCAAAAACATCCTAATTTGATCAGAAAATATCTCGGAACTGTTGTGCCGGCAAAAGATAATTATTTTGCCGCACTAAATTCTGCCGTTTTTAGTGATGGTTCCTTTTGTTTTATTCCAGAAGGTGTGAGATGCCCAATGGAGCTGTCTACATATTTTCGGATCAACGAGGCTGGCACTGGTCAGTTTGAAAGAACGTTAATTGTTGCTGAACCGGGTAGTTTTGTGAGTTATTTAGAGGGTTGTACGGCCCCGCAAAGAGACGAGAATCAGCTTCATGCCGCCATTGTTGAGCTAGTTGCGCTAGATTCCTCTGAAATCAAATACTCAACCGTTCAAAACTGGTATCCTGGAGACAAAAATGGAAAAGGGGGTGTTTATAATTTTGTTACAAAGCGAGGGATTGCTCACTCAAAAGCAAAAATATCATGGACACAAGTTGAAACAGGTTCCTCTATTACATGGAAATATCCATCTTGCATCCTGAAAGGAAATGATTCTGTTGGTGAGTTTTTCTCAATTGCTGTAACAAATAATTTTCAGCAAGCAGACACGGGAACAAAAATGATCCACATGGGAGAGCGAACAAAAAGCACTATTATTAGTAAGGGTATTTCTGCTGGCAAAAGCAATTCTAGTTATCGTGGTCTCGTAAAAATAAATAGACGGGCTAAAAATTCGCGAAACTTTTCTCAATGTGATTCATTGTTAATGGGTAATTTGTGTGGGGCCCACACATTTCCTTATATTGATGTTAAAAACAGCTCTTCTGTTGTTGAACATGAGGCGACAACATCAAAAATTGGAGAAGATCAACTGTTTTATTGTAATCAAAGAGGATTGGGAAATGACGAGGCTATTGCTATTATTGTAAATGGATATTGTAAAGACATTTTACAAAAACTGCCCATGGAATTTGCTGTTGAGGCAAAAAAGCTCCTAGAGTTAACTCTTGAGGATAGTGTTGGATAAAAACAAAAATATATATGTTAAAAATTGAAAACTTACAATGCTCAATAAACGCAAACCCTGTTTTAAAGGGGTTAAACTTAAGCGTGAAGCCGGGTGAGGTGCATGCTATAATGGGACCAAATGGGTCTGGAAAAAGTACGCTTGCGTCTGTTATTGCGGGCAATGATAATTATGATGTTGATGGTGGAGATATTAATTTTGATAATCAATCTATATTAGAAATATCTCCCGAAGAAAGAGCGCGAATGGGCATATTTATGTCCTTTCAATATCCTGTTGAAATTCCAGGGGTCAGTGTTAGTAATTTTATTAAAACTGCGGTGACCGCGATGCGCAAGTTTAGGGGAGAAAAGCCACTTAGCTCCTCTGATCTACTGAAGGCGATGAAGGAAAATATGGATTTATTGAAGATGGATTCTGGTTTTTTGTCTCGATCAATGAACGAGGGCTTCTCTGGTGGGGAAAAAAAACGAAATGAAATTTTTCAACTAGCCATGCTAAATCCCAGGCTTTCAATTCTTGATGAAACTGATTCGGGTCTAGATATTGATGCTTTAAAAATTGTGGCAAATGGGGTAAATCGTCTCCGATCAGCTGAAAATTCCTTTATCATTATTACTCACTACCAAAGATTATTGGACTATATTTCCCCTGATCATGTACATATTTTATCCGATGGAAAAATTGTTTCCTCGGGGAGCGCCGAGTTAGCGTTAAAATTAGAAAAAGAAGGTTATGATGAAATCACAAAGTAGCTTGGGGCTTGATAGTGTTGAGAACACTCTTCGGTCCATTGTAAGAGAATCTGATGCATACGTGATAATAAGAAATGGGCACTGTGATTTTGAGCTATCTAACATTCCTGACGGGGTGAATGTTATGGGCGAAAGTAAAGAAAAAGAGTTGGCTGCTACTATTTTGGCAAATAAGTTTGAATACGTGGCTAAAGATGGCCAAATCGACGGTCTGCTTATTGAGTGTACTAGTTCTATAAGATTAGACGAGCCTCTTTATGTAATTTTTTTAGACAATAGTCAAATTGAGCAGGGCAGAATTTATCATAATTTTTACCTGTTGCGCGAAGGGGTTCGGGTTAATATTATAGAAAAAAAATTATCCGATTTGGGGAGAGCAAAAAAACAAAACCTAAACATGTTTTCTAGCTGGTTTTTGGAAAACGAGTCTGCGCTAACGTACTATGGTTATGAATTGCCTAACAAGTCCCCGTATTATTCAATTAATAATTGTGTAGTAATTCGACAAATGGGAAATAGTTCTTGTTCTTTTTTCACTTTCTATTGGGAGGGTGGTGTAACAAACAATGAGTTGGAGGTTTTTTTAGATGGTGAATTTGCTGCCTGCAAGCTTTATTCTGTGTCGTTATTATTAAACTCTACAATTGTCAACCACAAAATTAGAATGAACCATAACTTTCCAAACTGTGAAAGTTGTCAGCTTTATAAAGGGGTTTTTAATGATAATTCCAGTAGCCATTTTGATAGTATTGTTTATGTTAACAAGCACGCCCAAAAAACATCAAGCACACAACAGAATAATAACATAATACTATCTGATTATGCGTCTGTTAAGTCAGATCCACAATTAGAAATATTTGCAGATGATGTAAAATGTGCTCACGGATCCACAGTTGGACAGGTTGACCCGAAGGCCCTTTTTTATTTGCAGTCTCGTGGGATTGGAAAAAAGGACGGAACAGCCCTATTGTTACAGGGCTTTTTGTGTGATGTTATTGATGAAATTGTTGACTTAAAATTAAGGGAGTTCACACTAAATGAATTTTATAAAATTCTTAGCATAAATCATTATTATGAATAATTATGACCTAGAAAAAACAGCCAACTTATTTCCCTGCCTCAGTAGGGGTGAGGAAAAAATGATTTATTTTGATAATGCGGCAACAACTCAAAAACCAACAGTTGTTATTGATTCTATTGCGGATTTTTACACTAATGGTTATAGTAATATCCACCGAAGTGCTCACAACCTAGGCTTTAGAGCAACTCAACGATATGAAAACAGCCGAGGTGTCATTCGCCAATTTATTTCTGCCAGAGAATCCGATGAAATTATATTTACTAGCGGGGCAACTGAAAGTATTAATTTGGTGGCTAATTCTTTTGGTAAGAATATTGTTAACAAAAATGATATTATTCTCGTTTCTGAAATTGAACACCACTCTAATATGCTTCCTTGGCAACAGTTAGCAAAAGAAAAGGGCGCTAAGGTTAAAAATATTCCCCTTAATAAAGACCTAACAATTGATGTTGAGTCAATGAAAAAAGTATTAAATGATTCTGTGAAGCTTGTGGTGGTTCACCACCTGTCCAATGTTACCGGGATTATGCAAGATATTAAAGAGATTGTGGGGGTTTTTCAGGAATTAGGTATTCCTGTTTTTGTAGACGGGGCTCAAGCACCAGCGCACATAAGGGTTGATGTAAAAGACTTAAATTGTGACTTTTATTGTTTTTCTGGACACAAGGCTTTTGGTCCCACCGGTACAGGGGTTTTGTTTGTAAAAGAAGAATTTGTCAAAAAAATGAGCCCATATAAAATGGGGGGGCAAATGGTTTCAAGGGCTTCCCTAATAAGCCCCGAGTGGGCAGATCCTCCGTTAAAATTCGAGGCTGGAACTCCAAATATTTCTGGAATAATTGGATTGTCTGCCGCTATTCAATTTATAGAAGATGTGGGGATGGAAAAAATAACTATTTATGAAAAAAGGTTGACAGAATATATGTTGGAGGAGTTAAGCCAAATTCCCGAACTAATAATTTATGGGGGGCAAAAGAAAGCCGCTCCAATTTTTTCTTTTAATGTAGATGGGGTTCATCATTCTGATATAAGTACGCTATTGTCCGAAAACAATATCTTAGTGAGGTCTGGCCACCTTTGTAACCAAGGTTTAATGAATTATTTAAACATCGATGGGTGTGTAAGGGTTTCTTTAGCCTTCTATAATAAACTTGATGAAATAGATCAGTTTATTGTGGTGTTAAAAAAAATTTTATCATTCTTAAACAAATAAGTTTATATGGAGGGAGAAGCTAAAAAAATTATTTCTGAATTTTCATTCTTAAGCTCCTGGGAAGAAAAATATGAACATTTAATTTCTATGGGGCAAGAAATGCCTCAGCTTGATAATAGTTTGAAAATTGAAAAGAATTTACTGCGTGGATGTCAATCTAAAGTTTGGATAGTTTGCAAATATAATGCTGGAAAATTGTATTTTTATGCAGATAGTGATGCTTTGATAACGCGAGGAATTGTTGCTTTGGTTGTAAGACTTTACTCTGGTGCTACGCCACAAGAAATAATTAACACAAAATTAAATGTGTTTTCAAAAATAGGGCTACAAGATCATTTATCAATGAATAGGGTAAATGGTTTAAATATAATGATTCAAAAAATTAATAGACATGCAGTTAAATGTTTAAACGATGAATGATGATTTACAAAAATTAGGAGAAGATGTTGTGGGTGTATTGTGCCAAATTTATGACCCCGAAATTCCAGTAAATATTTATGAATTGGGCTTAATTTACGATGTGGAAGTTAGTGATCAGTACGATGTTCGGGTTTTAATGACTTTTACGGCGCCGAACTGCCCTGTTTCTGAAACACTCCCCGTTGAAATTAAAGAAAAAATTGAAACTCTTGAAAAGGTAAAGAGCGCAACTATCGATATTACCTGGGACCCCCCTTGGGAAAAAGACATGATGTCAGAAGAAGCAAAATTAGAATTAGGGTTTTTATAAATGGTATCTAGAGAAATTGTTAACAAGGTGGAAGAGGCCGGTTTAATAACATTAGACCTCCAAGATTTTATAGTGCCGGGAAATCGATCAGAATTAGATTTAGCGGAATGGCTTGACGATGGGATGATTATTAAAGAGGTCTCCTTTAAAAAAAAATTAGAGGACTTTAATTGGGAAGAGTTAGCGGGCTCTTTTGTTGCTGTTTTTTGTTCTAAAGATGTGATTATTCCTCCTTGGGCCTATTTATTGGTCCAAACAAAATTGCGGGATGTTGCTAGACAAGTTTTTTTTTCTGATATTCACACTATGAATTTATTGTTGTTTCAACAAAAGCTAAATACGCTAAACATAAAACAATATGAAAACAAGCGAGTGTTTTTGAAGGTTTGTGTTGGCAACAAAATACCTATTGGGGCTTTTGCGCTTTTTGCTGACAAACTTTTTCCACATGTAAAGAGCCTCTTTTATGGAGAGCCTTGTTCAAGTGTTCCATTAATTAAAAATTAAATTATTATGAGAAAAATTATTCCGATTATTTTAAGCTTATTATTTATTCTACCAACCAACTCTTCTGCTGACGAGGGTATGTGGTTACCAATGTTTATTAAGCGGCTAAATATTGATGATATGCAAGCTAAGGGGTTGCAGTTAACTGCGGAAGAAATATATAGTGTTAATTCTGCTTCTTTAAAAGATGCTATTGTTAGTTTTAATGGCTATTGTACGGGAGAAATGATTTCTCCTAAGGGGCTACTTTTAACCAATCATCATTGTGGTTATGATGCTATCCAAAACCATAGTTTGGGTGCAAACGATTATTTGGGTGATGGATTTTGGGCAAAGAGCCTAGCAGAAGAGCTTCCTAATGATGGAATGTTTGTTGATTTTTTAATTAGCATGAAAGATGTCTCTAAAGAGGTTTTAGATAGTATTAATTATAGTACCGAAGAAAATTTGCGCAATGAATTGATTAATAGTCGCATAGAATCTATTAAGGAGCGAGAAATAGGCGATTCAAATTATTGGGCAGAAGTCAAATCTTTTTTTGGGGGAAACGAGTATTATTTATTTATTTATGAGCGCTACAACGATGTCCGTCTAGTTGGCGCTCCGCCAGAATCAATTGGTAAATTTGGTGGCGACACCGATAACTGGATGTGGCCAAGACATACTGGCGACTTTGCCCTTTTTAGAGTTTATGCTGCTCCAGATGGGTCTCCGGCGGAATATAGTCTTGAGAATGTACCTTTAAAACCAAAACATTATTTGCCAATTTCTTTAGAAGGGGTTGACAATGATGACTTTACAATGATTATGGGTTATCCTGGTAGCACGGATCGATATTTGTCATCTTTTGGGGTACAAGAGGCTATTAATACATATAACCCTAATGTTGTGAAAGTTCGTGAAGCAAAGCTTGATATTCTTAATCGGCATATGCGTGAAAATAGGGATGTTAGTATTATGTATGCTAGTAAAAAGGCGCGAATTTCTAACTATTGGAAGTATTATATTGGACAAACTAGAGGTTTAAAAAGATTAGATGTTTACACAAAGAAATTGGGTGTTGAGGCCGCCTTTCAAGAGTTTGCTAACTCTTCTGAATCTAATAGAGAAATTTATGGAAACGTTTTAAGTACAATGGAGTCAAGTTATCATGATTTGTCGAAAACAACTTTATCTAGAGTCTACTTGAATGAGGCGGCTTGGTCTGGACCAAGCTTTGTGAGGCTTGCAAGAAGATCTGAGGCGTTTTTGAGAGCCCTAAATAGTGGTTGTGAAAAAACAATTGAGGCCGCCCTAGATAAGTTTAAAAATCAAGTAGATGATAATTTTAAAGAATATAAAAAAGAAATTGACAAAGAGCTTTTTGTAAAAATGATGGAGATGTATTATTTCGGCGTGCCAAAAGATCAACTTCCGCCAATAATTGACTCGCTTCAAAGAAAGCACCGCGGTGATTTTCAAAGATGGGGGAATCATTTATATGATAAATCTATTTTTGTTGATGCAGAAAAAATGGAGGCCTTTTTATCTTCGTTTAATAAAAATTTTACTGATTTGGCTAGCTCTATTATAAAACAAGACCCAGCCTTTAAGATCCAAAAGGGTATTTTAAATAATTATTTTCAAAAAATCCGATCCAGTAACACGGAGCCTCAAAGGTCTTTAAATATTGCAAATCGTCTATTTATTGATGGTTTGCGAAAAATGAATCCTAATCATAAGTTTTATCCGAACGCTAACTTTACAATGAGGCTAACATATGGTTCAGTGGGTGATTATGCTCCGGGAGATGCTGTAGACTATGGTTTTATTACAACGCTCGATGGGGTAATAGAAAAAATGGATAATGATAATCCCGAATTCATTGTTCCTGAAAAGCTTATGGAACTATATAAAAAGAAAGATTATGGTATTTACGCTGGTAACGACAACAAGTTAAATGTTTGCTTTATTTCNAANAATGATATTACGGGCGGAAACTCTGGTTCNCCTGTTATTAATAGTAAGGGGCATTTANTTGGTTGTGCTTTTGATGGNAACTGGGAGGCNATGAGTGGAGANNTTGCTTTTGAAAANAAACTACAACGAACCATCTCTGTGGATGCAAGATATATTGTTTTTATAATTGATAAGTTTGCAGAAGCATCTAATATAATAGATGAATTAACACTTGTTTCAAAAAGAGATGAACCTCAGGTTTTGCCAACATATAGAGAGGTTTGGTTGGCTAATAAAAATGGCATCCAAGAACGATATAAAACAAAGCAAGAGTTTATTACAGATGCTAAGTCGTGGTGGAAAAAAAATAAAGATAACTAAGCCTATTGATCTTGTTGCAAGACATTGCTATTTTAACAGAAAAAAGATACCTTAAACCCAGACAGAAGGATTGGTATATTGAGAATATCATTTCTGAAGATCATCTTGTTCAGGTAGAGTTAGAGCGTTTAGGGTTTAGTTGTGAGCGTGTCGCTTGGGACAATAACTTTGATCCGTCTAAATTCCGGTTTACCCTATTTAGAACAACGTGGAACTATTTTGAAAAACTAGACCTTTTTATGTCTTTTTTAAAAGTATGTGCAAAAAAAACGTCTTTTATAAATCCTTACAAGCAAATTAAATGGAGTTTAAATAAGGAGTATTTGTTATGGCTAAAAGGCCGGGGAATAAATATTCCCCCAACGCATCTTGTAAAAAGGGGTGAGGAAATTGATTTGTTAAACTTATGTAATGAAAAAGGATGGAAAAAAATTGTAATTAAGCCTTGTGTTTCGGCTGCCGCTTGGAACACACATTATATAAAAAAAATTGAATCCCAAACACAGGTTTTATTTGATTCTCTCATAAAAACTCAAGACATGTTAATTCAGGTTTTTCAAAAAAATATTATAACCTGGGGTGAGGCTTCAATAATGATGATTAACGGGAAGTATTCGCATGCTGTTTTAAAAAATGCTGCCCGTGGAGATTTTCGGGTTCAGGATGATTTTGGGGGCACTGTGTCTGCGTATAAACCTAAAAGAAGTGAGGTTAAGTTTGCCAAAAATGTTATTAGCGCCCTTCCTTTTGCTCCTGTTTATGCTCGAGTTGATCTGGTAAAAGACAATAACAATAATCTCGCTCTTTCTGAGCTTGAACTTATTGAGCCTGAAATGTGGTTTCGATTAAATCCTCGCGCTGCACGTCAGCTAGCTATTACAATTAAACAATTTATACAACAGGCTAATAAGCCCTAGATTCATTCCCTTCAACATAGTAAATAAAAGACCTGTTTGCCACCATATTACCGCCGCTTGTTGGATAATCTCCAGTAAAATACCAGTCGCCAGTATGGTTTGGGCATGCGAACCGAAGCCCCTCTTTGGTTTGAAACAAAATGTCAAAATCTGTAGAGATATTGTCCGTTTTTAATAGTAATGCTATTTCTTTTGAAATCTCTTCTTGTGTAAATGGGGCATATATATTTTTCAAATGATTAATTTGATTTTGGTTGTTGTTCACCTGTTCCTTTTTGCACTCTTTATATGTGTTTTTTATAATTTCTTTGCCATCGTTCGTCTTTTTTAATAATGATATTGCCGCCCTAAAGGCAATAAAGTCTCCAAGTCTAGCCATGTCTATCCCATAACAATCTGGATATCTAATTTGTGGGGCCGAAGAGACTACAATGATTTTTTTTAATTTTAATCTGTCCAATATCCTTAAAATACTCTTTTTAAGTGTTGTTCCTCTAACAATACTGTCGTCTAGGATCACAAGTGTATCTGTTTTTTTTGAAACCCCATATGTTACATCATATATGTGCCCAACTAACCCATCTCTATCACTATCTGCTGTGATGAAGGTTCTCAGTTTGGCATCTTTAACGGCCATTTTCTCTACTCTTATTTTTTGATTGATTATTGATTTTAAATGTTCAATTTCTCCTAGTTCTAAAAGATTTTTTCTTTTTGTATTTAAATTTGATTCAAGTTCTGATATGAGTCCTAAAAATGCTGTTTCAGCAGTATTTGGAATGTAAGAAAAAAGAGTGTTATCCAGATCATTATTTATTTTTTTTAGTATTGGCTCTGTTAATAAAGCTCCTAGTTTTTTTCTTTCTTCATATATACTCGCATCGTTACCCCTTGAAAAATATATTCTTTCGAAAGAGCATGAGGTTCGTTTTTTGGGGGCAATAATCTGATTAAAGCTAACCTTTCCATTCTTTTTAATTATTATTGCCTCACCCCTTGGTAGTTCATATATATTATTCGAATTAACATTAAATGCTGTTTGAATCACTGGTTTTTCGGATGCAACAACTACAATTTCTTGATCATAATAATAATATGCTGGCCGTATCCCATGGGGATCTCTTAGTGCAAACGCGTCTCCATGACCAATCAGTCCAGATAAGACATATCCACCATCCCACTTTTTTGATGCGTTTTTTAATATGTTTGCTAGGTCTAGATTTTCTTCTATTAGTTTGGAAATATCTGAATTAGATGGTGTTGTTGGTTTGTATTTATTATAGAGTCTTGTGTTTTCTTCGTCTGTAAAATGTCCAATTTTTTCTAAAATTGTAATTGTGTCTGATTTTTCTTTTGGATGTTGACCCAAATCAACCAATTGATTAAACAACTCTTCTACGTTTGTCATATTAAAATTACCTGCCAAAACCAAGTTTCTAGACTTCCAATTGTTTTGTCTCAAAAATGGATGACACTGTGAAATGCTGTTTCCACCATAAGTTCCGTATCGGAGATGTCCTAAAAATAACTCCCCCATAAAAGAACAGTTTTCTTTCAGCCACTGCGCATTATTAAATTCTTTTGGATAGCTTTTTTTAATTTTTTTAAAATTTTCGCTGATTTTTAAAAACACATCTTGTATTGAGTTTTGTTCAACAGATCTTCTTCGACTAATGTATGGGCGTCCTGGATCAGTGTCTATTTTGATATTTACAAGCCCTGCTCCATCCTGACCCCGATTAACCTGTTTTTGCATTAATAGATACATTTTGTTTAAACCATAAAGCGCTGTTCCATATTTTTTTTTATAATATGATAATGGTTTCAAAAGTCTAAGAAGGGCTATTCCACACTCATGTTTAATTGAATCGCTCATGTTTTTACGTATTACAAAATTATATTTTTTATTCCAAATCTTCTTTTTTTAACCCTAGCCAGTCTAGTACATTTTTGCCCCAAATATCTTTCCCTTCTTTTTCTGTTATAGTGCCCGTTTCTATGGCATAATCTAAAACTCTCCCGGGATATGAGGTGCCTATGCCTTCCATTTCGCCCAAAGGAAAAGGATCATCTAATCCCATAATTATTTGTGAGCATCCAACGCGCTTTTTTAATAATTCCAGGGTGTGCGAGTCATGTACTAGTGTGTCGAAATAGATATTTTTATGTCCGAGTGTTTTTCTTGGATCTTGTAATTGTTTAAAAATATCTGGGCGGCCGTCAAAACCCTGAACCCTTCTTCCATAATTAACAATGCCCAACATGCCTCCATGAGCAAAACTCGTTCTTACGTTTGGGTGTTTGTTTGGTAAGTCTCTGAGGGTAAAAAGGTGTAGTGTGTCAGCACACTGAGCCATCATCCAAACTAAATGAAATCTCCAATATTTATTTTTTAAAGAAATCATTTTTTCTCCATCATAGGGGTGTATTTGGATAGCTAGTCCATGTTTATTTGCTAATTCAAATATTGGCTCGACATCCGGCTCGGCAACAGACAACCAATCTCCATTTTTATTTAAAAAATGTGTGGGTAAACAAAGTAGTTTTAGTCCAAGTTCATTTACACACCGATCAATCTCCTTGAGGGCTTGATCCATGTATAGGGGTTGCACAACAAAGCCACAAGTAAACTTTTTTGGATAATCATTTTGAATAGAGGCGTTGAAATTATTTTGAAAACTAATTGCATCTATGCAGTTTTGTTTTTTCCAACCGTTGCAATATAGTTGTGAAAGGCACAACATAACACCATGATCTATGTTGTGTTGATTCATCCATTCTATTTTCTCGTTAATAAAATATCCCGGGCCTGTAATTGGTCTTGACCAGTCTCCTTGTCTCATAAACTTCTTGTCCTCATCAATCCAAAAAAGCTTTTTTTCTTTCATGAAATTTGGAATCTGAAATGGCTCTGGGAGTATGTGTCCGTGTCCGTTTATTCGCATACTTTAATTTTAAGTTTACTATATTAATTTAGTAAAAATCTTTTGTTAAAATTGACCTTTTCTTTTGAAATTAATTTTCACGGTTTGGTAAAATATATTAATTGTTTCAATTATATTCTATTCAGCTTATATATATCTTTCGTCTACATCCATAATGTCTCCTGTTTTGGGGCAGGTTCTTAGTTTTTCATTGCTATAGAATTTTTTGAATACTGGTAAAAAATCTTTTTCTATATTGGTTAGGTGAAAATACTCTTCATATAACAGCGCATTGGCTTTCTCTGAAAACCACATTAACCCATCCTTGTGTTGAGGTTCTCGTTTTCTTTCAATAACAAGGCCTATTGAGTTTTCTGGTCTAACTGGTGAATGGGGTATTTTTGGGGGAAGAAGAAACATTTCTCCTTCTTTTATTTTGACTTCAACCATTTTTTTGTTTTGTTGTGTTTTAACAATAATATCACCCTCTATTTGATAAAATAACTCTTCTGTTTCGTTATAGTGATAGTCTTTTCTTTTGTTTGGCCCCCCAACAACCATTACTATAAAGTCTTCTGCGTCTATATATAAGTTTTTATTGCCAATGGGCGGTTTCAAAATACTTCTGTTTTCGGAAATCCATCGACTTAGATTAAATGGTGCTTTTATGTTTTTCATGTTTTGTTGTTTGTTTTTTGAAACTAATTTTTGTATCAAATCTAATTAGTAAATTAGTTATATTTGGGGGAATATGGAAATAAATTTAAAAAATAAAACCGCTTGGGTTTTTGGGGGTTCCAGGGGGATTGGTCGATCTATCGCTTTAGAGTTGGCTCGAGCAGGTGCAAATATTGTGCTGATTGCTAGAAACAAAATTCAATTACAAACAGTTAAAGAAGAGTTATCTGAGGATGCTGGACAAAAACATGATGTTTTGTCAGTTGATGTTAGTCGGCGGGATGTTTTAATTAAAACTTTGAAAAGTTACGCCGGCTTAAATCCGGCGGATATTTTAATTAATAATTCTGGTGGCCCCCCACCGGGACAGGCTCACACCGCAGAACTAGAAGAGTATTCTGATGCATTTAATCAGCATGTTTTAGCGGCGCAGTCCATAATGAAAATTGCCCTTCCTGAAATGAAGCGTAATAGATTTGGTAGAATTATTAATATTATTTCAACCTCTGTTAAACAACCTATTGATGGGCTTGGGGTTTCCAATACAATTCGTGGTGCAATAGCAAATTGGGGTAAAACTGTTGCATCTGAGTTGGGGGGGTTTGGGATAACAGTAAATAATGTTTTGCCGGGTGCAACAAAAACTGATCGATTATTAGATTTAATTCAAAAAAATGCAGAAAAAACTGGGTCCGAAACTGAATCTGTTGTTAAAAAAATGCAGCATTCGATTCCAGTTGGTCGATTTGCTGATCCAGCTGAAATAGCTTATTTGGTTGTTTTTTTATCTTCGGATTTTGCCGCTTATATAAATGGTGTAAACATCCCTGTTGATGGAGGAAGAACAAAGTCTTTATAATTTATAATATGTTTTTTAATTATGAAAAAGCTTTCTAATTATATTAATGGAGACTTTTCGTCTCCAATCAACAACAAATACATTGAAAACTATAGTCCAACAAATGGTTGTGTTTATTCTTTGATTCCTGATAGCGATGAAAAAGATGTTGATATGGCTATTTCTGCGGCAAAAAAAAGCTTTGAGAGTTGGGGGAAATCAACAAAAGAATATAGGTACCAATGGATGATGAAGTTGGCTGATGCTATCGATAAAAATGCTGAAGAGCTAGTTATGGCAGAAAGTTTTGATAATGGAAAGCCTGAGTGGCTTGCTAGGGCTGTTGATATCCCAAGATGCTCTGCAAATATTAGGTTTTTTGCCACCGCAATACTTCATTTTGATTCTGATTCACACGATATGGATGGGGGTGCTTTAAACTACACATTAAAACAGCCTATTGGGGTTGCTGGTTGTATTTCTCCTTGGAATCTTCCACTTTATTTGTTGACATGGAAAATTGCCCCTGCCCTTGCAGCTGGAAATACGGTTGTTGCAAAGCCCTCCGAAATAACACCATATACTGCTTATTTGTTTAGTAAGATTTGTCATGATATTGATTTTCCTCCTGGTGTTATAAATATTGTTCATGGTTATGGTGACACTGCAGGAGACGCTGTTGTGAAAAAGTGCGATATTATTTCATTTACTGGTGGAACGGAAACCGGTAAAATTATTGCTATTAACGCGGCATCTCAGTTTAAAAAATACTCACTAGAGCTTGGTGGTAAAAACCCGATGGTTATTTTTGAAGATTGTGATTTTGATCTAGCTGTAGAAACGGCTATCAAGGCGGCGTTTTTAAATCAGGGCCAAATTTGTCTCTGTGGATCTAGAATATTTATTGAAGATTCAATATATCCAAAGTTCCGGGCAGCGTTTTTAAAGCAAACAAAATGTTTACGCGTTGGAGACCCTAAAAATAAAAGCAGTAATTTGGGTGCAATTGTTTCCAAACAGCACCTTGAAAATATTTTGGATAAAATTAATATAGCAGAAAAAGATGGCGGTAAAATAATTATTGGTGGTAAGCGGGTTTTTCTAGATGGTGATTTGGCGGATGGTTATTATATGTTGCCAACAGTTATTGAAAACACAAAAAATACCGATGAAATAAATCAAAGAGAAGTTTTTGGTCCTGTTGCAACAATTCTCCCTTTTCGTGATGAAAAAGAAGTTGTTAAAATGTGTAATGAGGTTAAATATGGTCTTTCGGCATCTATTTTTTGTAACAATATTTCAAAAGCACATCGAATGGCGGCATCTATTGATGCTGGGGTTGTTTGGATAAACACGTGGCTTCTTCGAGATTTAAGAATCCCTTTTGGTGGAATGAAGCATTCTGGTGTTGGTAGAGAGGGTGGTGAACACTCTCTTGATTTTTTTACAGAAACAAAAAATGTGTGTGTTAAGATTGAAAACGGTGGAAATAAATAATATCTTTATTTTGAAATAATAACAAACAATGAGTGTAAATTTTAAATCCCTTCAAGCTCCAGAACCGGTTGGTGATTATCCCCACGCTAAACAAGTTGGAGATTTTTTGTTTCTGTCTGGTGTTGGTCCAAGAAAAAGAGGTTCAAAAAAAATTCCAGGCGTTAGGCTTTCTGAAAATGGAAAAGTACTAAGTTATGATATTAAAAAACAGTGTGTTTCTGTTTTTGAAAATGTTAGATTAATTTTAGAAGAGTCTGGCTCTTCTTGGGATAATATTGTTGATGTTACTGTTTTTTTAACAAATATGAATCGTGATTTTAAAGAATACAATAAATTGTATGCTGAGTATTTTAGTGGCCCTCTCCCAACACGAACAACGGTTGAGGTGGGGTGTTTGCCAACACCGATCGCTATCGAATTAAAGGTTATTGCTACTATATAAAAAATTTCTTTATTATGTTTCCTGAGTATAAAAACCTAAACTTGTCTAAAATATGTTCTGAGGTAAACGATTTTTGGAAAAAAGAAAATATTTTTAAAAAAAGCTTGGAGTCTAGGCCGGAAAATAATCGTTTTGTTTTTTATGAGGGGCCACCATCTGCTAATGGTTTGCCCGGAATCCATCATGTGATGGCAAGGTTAATTAAGGATATTTTTTGTAGATATAAAACGCTTTCTGGCTATCGTGTCGACCGCAAGGCTGGCTGGGACACCCACGGTTTGCCTGTTGAGTTAAGTGTCGAAAAAGAGTTGGGAATAAAAAAAGATGATATTGGTAGTAAAATTTCAATAGCTGATTACAACGAGGCTTGTAAAAAAACTGTAATGAAATATACTGCGGTTTGGAACAAATTAACTGAATCAATGGGTTATTGGGTTGATGTTGAGGCGCCATATGTGACATATAAAAACAAATATATTGAAAGTGTTTGGTTTTTACTAAAGCGGCTGTTTGATAAAAAATTGATTTATAAAGGATATACGATTCAACCATATTCTCCTGCTGCGGGAACTGGATTGAGCTCTCATGAACTCAATCAACCTGGTTGTTATAAGTTGGTGAAAGACCTTTCTGTTGTTGTTTTGTTTAAGGTTTTTGGATCTGAAAAAATAATTAAAACAAACAAGCCTGTTTTTTTTATGGCCTGGACAACAACCCCTTGGACCCTATTTGCAAATACAGGGCTTGCTGTGGGTAAAAAAATAAACTATGTTTTTATAGAAACTCTCAACCCACACACAATGAAGGAGGTGGTTTTAGTTTGTGCAAAGGATTGTTTGGAAAGTTTGTTTGATGAAAAAATAAAAAAAACGATTAGTGGTAAATTAGGGGGTGAATCATATAAAATAATTGGATCGTGTTTGGGTTCTGATTTGGTTGATTTAAAATATGACCAACTATTAAAGTATGTGCAGCCCGAAAACTTAGAGGGTGGTGCGTTCCGTGTGGTGTCTGCAGATTTTGTAAATACAACTGATGGTACTGGAATTGTTCACTTGGCACCTACTTTTGGTGCTGATGATTTTTTGGTTGCAAAAAAAAACAAGCTGCCGGCAATGTTGGTTCTTGATAAGAACAATAACCTAACGCCAATTGTGGATTTTAATGGTCGTTTTATTGATGGTTTGGGTGAGTTTTCTGGTCGTTTTGTAAAGTCCGAATTTAGTGACAAAAAAGAAAATTCTGTTGATGTTGATATTGTTGTGAAGCTTAAAAAAGAGGGAGGAGCTTTTAGTTCTAAAAAGTATGAACACAGTTACCCACATTGCTGGAGGACAGATAAGCCTATTTTGTACTACCCGCTAAATTCATGGTTTATTCAATCAACAAAATACCGAGATTTAATGATTGAAAAAAACAAGAACATCAACTGGAAACCGAAAAGTACTGGGGATGGGCGTTTTAAAAATTGGTTGGAAAATATTAACGATTGGAATCTTTCTCGGTCTCGTTTTTGGGGTATTCCTTTGCCAATATGGAAAACGAATGATGGTTCTGAGGTGTTGTGTGTGGGCTCTGTTAAAGAACTTAAATTGTTGTGTGAGGAGTCTGTTAAGGCTGGAAATATGAAAATCAATCCGCTACATGATTTTGAGTTAAAAGATATGAGTGATGAGAATTATGAGTTGTTCGATTTACACAAAAATTGTGTCGATAAAATTGTTTTAACATCTAAAAACGGGGAACCCATGTTTCGTGAAGCAGATGTTATTGATGTTTGGTTTGACTCTGGCTCAATGCCTTATGCGCAGTGGCATTATCCTTTTGAAAACAAAGAATTAATTGATTCTGGATCTTTTTTTCCAGCAGACTTTATTGCAGAGGGAGTTGATCAAACTCGAGGTTGGTTTTTTACTCTACATGCAATTTCTGTTATGTGTTTTGATAGCGTGGCGTTTAAAAATGTTATTTCAAATGGTTTGGTTTTGGATCGTGTGGGACAAAAAATGTCTAAAAGACTTGGTAATACTGTTGATCCGTTTAGTGTTATTTCTGAACATGGCGCAGACCCTGTAAGATGGTATATGATAACAAACTCTCAACCTTGGGATAACTTAAAGTTTGATGTTAATGGTGTTGTTGAAACAAAACAAAAGTTGTTTAGTACACTTTATAATGTTTATTCTTTTTTTAGTTTGTATGCAAATATTGATGGTTTTATATATAAGGAGGATTTTATTTCTGTTAAAAAAAGACCTCTTTTAGATCAATGGATTTTGTCCGAATTAAACAACCTAATTGATATGGTTGAGAAAAATTATGAAAATTATGAGCCAACTCTTGTTGGAAGATTTATACAAAACTTTGTTATTGATAAGTTAAGTAATTGGTATGTTCGTTTGTGTCGAAGACGATTTTGGAAGGGCCAATATGATTTTAATAAAATTTCGGCATACCAAACATTGTACGATTGTTTGGTTGTTGTTTCAAAACTATCTTCTCCCATTGCTCCATATTTTATGGATCGTTTATTTTTAGATTTAAATAGTTTTATTAAAAAAGAGGCGGCGGAATCTGTTCATTTGTCAAAATTTCCAAAAATTAATCAAAAATTAATCAGCCCGACCCTAAACAAAAGAATGGAGCTTACAAAAAATATTTGCTCTCTAGCTTTGTCTTTGCGAAAAAAAGAGGGGATAAGGGTTCGGCAGCCATTAAGCTCTATAACAATTTGTTTAAGTGGGGATTCTGTTAAAGAAGATCTTTTGGTTGATTTGGTTAAATCTGAAGTAAATGTTAAAGAGGTTTGTTTTTCCGAAAAAACTAGTGATGTTGTTGAACAAAAACTTGTTGTGAACTTTCCTGTTTTAGGAAAAAAGTATGGAAAAAAAATAAAGAATATTGTCAAGCTTGTTAATGGTTTAGATTTGGATAGTGTTTTAGAGTATGAAAAAACAAAAAAGATCACCGTTTGTGTTGATGGTGAAGATATTTGTTTATCTAATGATGATTTAATTTTAAAAATAAAAGATATTTCCGGGGCCCTAACAGCAAAATCTGATAATATTTTAATTAGTTTAAATACTGCTGTTTCAAAAGATCTTTTATCCGAGGGTTTTGCGAGAGAATTTATAAACAAGGTTCAAAATATGCGAAAAGACTTAAACCTTTTAGTTATGGATAAAATTAACGTTTGTCTTGCTGGTGATTTAGAGGCTATTGAAATGATATTGGATAATAAGCAATATGTGAAAGATGAGGTTTTGGCGAACACAATAACTTCTGTTGGGGCGATTCCAAAAAACAATACTCTTTTTGAATTTAATAATTATAAAATGTATATTGCATTCGAGAACGAATAGGTTTTATATATGAAAAAAAGTGTTTCTAAGCGATATTCTGACACTGAATTGGAAAGGTTTAAAAAAATTATTTTAAAAAAAATAGATTCTGCAGAAGAGGACTTGAGGTTGTTAAAAGATTCATACAGTAACGCATCTTCGAATGGTACAGATGACACATATTCTACCTTTAAGTCTTTTGAGGAGGGATCTGAAACACTGTCCAAGGAATCTAATACTATGCTTGCCGCTAGACAAGAAAAGTTTATTCGAGATTTAAGAAACGCTTTAATTAGAATTGAAAACAAGACTTATGGTATTTGTAGAGAAACCGGTAAGCTTATTTCAAAAAAAAGGCTTGTTTTGGTTCCTCATGCAACATTAAGTATTGAGGCAAAAAATAAATCAAACTAATTTTGTGAAAAATTTAAGCTTAAAAATGTGGTTGCTGTTTGCAGTCATAATTTTTTTTGATCAATTTTTAAAAATTTTTATTCGAACTAATTGGTCTGTTGGGGATGAACTTATATTGTTTGATTGGTTTATTCTTTATTTTGTTGAAAACAATGGTTTTGCTTTTGGTTTGGAGTTTTTTGGGGTTTGGGGAAAGTTTTTTTTAACTCTTTTTCGAATTGTTTTTGTTGTTTATATTTTTCGGTGGCTTTTTTATTTATTACATATTGGAGTTCATGGTGGGGTTGTTTTTTCTTTTGTGTTAATTTTAGCTGGGGCAACTGGGAATATTATTGATAGTGTTTTTTATGGGGTGTTGTTTGATTATGCTCCTTTGTTTTTTGGAAAGGTTGTTGATATGTTTTATTTTCCTTTATTCTCTGGTTTTTACCCTGATTGGGTTCCTGTGGTTGGTGGAGAACCTTTTGTTTTTTTTAGATTTATTTTTAATATTGCGGACTCATCTATTACTATTGGGGCTTTTCTTTTGTTGGTTTTTTATAAACATTTTCCTGTAAAATAATAATTCTCTTTTCTAATTTTTAATTCTTTGTTTTTTATATTTGCCAATCTTAACTAAATAATTATAATTATGGAATTTCTAAACTCCAACATCTTATATATTGTGCCCTTTTTGGGTCTTATTGGTCTTATTGTTATGTTTATTAAATCTTCTTGGGTTTCTAGGCAAGATCCTGGTGATAAAAAAATGATTGAACTATCAAGCCATATTGCAAAGGGGGCTATGGCTTTTTTAATGGCTGAATGGAGGGTTTTATCTGTGTTTGCCGTGTTTGCTGCGGTTGTTCTTGCTTGGTCTGGAACTTTTGAGCAAGCAAACTCTCACCCAATGATTGCTGGAGCTTTTTTGATTGGAGCTTTTTTTTCAGCTTTAGCTGGTTATTTTGGAATGAATATTGCGACAAAAGCTAATGTGAGAACAACGCAAGCTGCAAGAACTAGTTTACCAAAAGCACTAAAAGTTTCTTTTACTGGTGGAACGGTGATGGGGGTTGGTGTTGCTAGTTTAGCTGTGTTGGGTTTAAGTGGTTTGTTTATCATTTTTTATTTCTTTTTTGGGGGATCAGAGATAAGTCCAAACTCAAAAGAAATGATGAGAGTTTTAGAGGTCTTAGCTGGTTTTTCTCTTGGTGCTGAGTCAATTGCTCTTTTTGCTAGAGTTGGTGGTGGTATTTATACTAAAGCTGCTGATGTTGGGGCGGACCTTGTTGGAAAAGTTGAAGCTGGAATACCGGAAGATGACCCAAGAAACCCCGCAACGATTGCTGATAATGTAGGAGATAATGTTGGGGATGTTGCTGGTATGGGAGCAGATCTTTTTGGTTCGTATGTTGCTACAATTTTAGCGGCCATGGTGTTGGGTAATGGTCTTGTTTCTGATGGAAGCTTTGCTGGTCTTGGGCCTATTTTTTTACCTATGGTTATTGCTGGGTTAGGTTTAGTTTTTTCAATTGTTGGTGCTTGGTTTGTAAAGATACGTTCTGAGGAAGACTCTGTTCAAAACGCCTTAAATATAGGTAATTGGTCTTCTATTTTATTAACTGTGTTAGCTTCTTATTTTGTGGTGAAATGGATCTTACCTGAAACAATGGAGTATGTTGATGGGGCTCGAGTTATTACAAGTATGGGTGTTTTTTGGGCTATCTTTACTGGGCTTGTTGTTGGGGGATTAATGTCTGTTATAACAGAGTATTATACTGCGATGGGTAAAAGACCTGTTAATTCTATTGTGACACAGTCTTCAACTGGTCACGCAACAAATATTATTGGAGGGTTGGCTGTTGGTATGGAGTCTACAGTTATTCCTATTTTAATTTTGTCTAGTGGTATTTTTATTTCTTTTCTTTTTGCTGGATTATATGGTGTGGCAATTGCGGCAGCAGGAATGATGGCAACAACAGCAATGCAGTTAGCAATTGATGCTTTTGGCCCTATTGCTGATAATGCTGGTGGGATTGCGGAAATGAGCGGTCTTCCAAAAAAGGTTAGAGAGCGAACAGATAATTTAGATTCTGTAGGAAACACTACTGCTGCTGCAGGAAAGGGTTTTGCTATTGCATCTGCGGCGCTAACAGCATTAGCTTTATTTGCTGCGTTTGTTCATTTAGCTGGAATTAACTCTATTGATATTTTTAAAGCTGATGTTCTTGCTGGTCTTTTTGTTGGAGCAATGATTCCTTTTATTTTTTCTTCCTTAGCAATAGCCGCGGTTGGAAGGGCTGCTATGGATATGGTAAATGAGGTTCGTCGACAATTTAAAGAAATCCCAGGTATAATGAAGGGCACAGCATCCCCCGAATACGAAAAGTGTGTAGAAATATCAACCAACGCATCTATACGTGAAATGATGTTACCTGGTGCAATTCCTTTAATTGTTCCTGTGATTATTGGCTTCATTTTTGGACCAGAAGTTTTAGGTGGTGTTCTTGCTGGAGTTACTGTTTCTGGTGTTTTAATGGGAATTTTTCAAAATAATGCTGGTGGAGCCTGGGATAATGCTAAAAAGTCTATGGAGGCAGATGGTCAAAAAGGAACAGATTCTCACAAAGCCTCTGTGACGGGTGATACGGTTGGAGATCCATTTAAAGATACCTCCGGTCCATCTATGAATATACTAATAAAACTTATGAGTATTGTTGCGCTAGTTATAGCTCCACATATTAACAATAAAACTTATGACCCACCGGTTAATCTAGATCGGCTTATGGAAAAAAACAAGAAAGATGTTTTTTTTAAAAAAATAAAACAAGAAAAGAGTTTTGTTAATTATTTAAATCAATAAGACTTTCTAGAATTTGAACAGTGTTGGTTGCGGCCCCCTTTCTGAGGGGGTCTGCTATCACCCACATATTAAAGCTATTCTTTTTAGAATTATCTTTTCTTACTCTTGAAACAAAAACTTCGTTTTTTGATTTTGTGTCTATTGGTGTTTTATAGTTGTTTTTTTCACTTACAACAAGACCTTTTTGGGTTTTTAAAATACTTATTATTTCTTTTTTTGTTGTATTCTTTTTTAGTTCTATGTTTACACTTTCTCCATGACCACCTATTGTTGGAACTCTAACTGCTGTTGCTGTTATTTTTATTTTTGATCCTAGTATTTTATTTGTTTCTTTTATTATTTTTTCTTCTTCTTTTGTATATCCGTTTGATAAAAAATCATCACAATGGGGTATAATATTTCTGTGTATTTCTTTTTTATATATCTTTTGTTTTTTTATTCCCTTTTCTTCTTCTTGAAGTTGTTCTAGTGCTAGTTGCCCTGTTCCAACAACAGCTTGATAGGTTGAAACAATCAGTCTTTTTATTTCCTTTTTTTTGTGAATTTTATTAATTGCTATAACCAGTTGTATTGTTGAGCAGTTTGGGTTTGCTATTATTTTATCTTTTTTTGTAATGATGGTTTTATTTATTTCTGGTACAATTAGTTTTATTTTTTTTTTCATTCTAAATGCCGATGAGTTATCTACGACAATGGTTCCTTTTTTATTGAACTTTGAAGCGTATTTTAGGGATGTTTCTGATCCTGCAGAAAAAAGAGCATAGTTTGGTTTTTTTTCTATAGCATCTTTTATTGATATTATTTTATATTCTTTTTTATTAAACCTTATTTTTTTTCCTTTGTTTTTGTTTGTTGCAACAAACAAAACCTCTTTTATTTGTTTTATTTTTTTTTCCTCTAAAACCTTTATTATTTCTGAGCCAACAAGCCCTGTTGCACCAACTATTGCTATAACCATTTTTTATTATTATAATTTTTTTTGAAATTTAACATATTATATTGATGTTAAAAAAAACAAGTTTATTAAAAAGCCAAATTAACCTATTACCATCTTCTGTGGGTGTTTATATTTTTTTTAATAAAAAAAGTGTTTTATATATAGGTAAATCTAATAATATTAGGCGTCGTGTTTCCTCTTATTTTAAAAGTTCTTCTGATAAAAGTAAAATTATTACCTCTATATATACTTCTATTGATTATATTTTAGTTGATTCCGAAGAAGATGCTCTTTTTCTAGAAAACACCCTAATAAAAAAACATCAACCAAAGTATAATGTTTTATTAAAGGATGATAAGTCTTTTCCTTGGATATGTGTTAAAAATGAGCGTTTCCCAAGAGTTTTTATTTCTAGAAAAAAAGTTAGTAATTCTGATTTTTATTTTGGACCATATGTTTCTAAAAAGATTTTAAATAATATTTTTTTCTTAATAAAAGAAAATTTTCCTGTTAGAACTTGTAATTATAATCTTTCTGAGCAAAATATTATTAATAAAAAATATAATGTTTGTTTAGAGTATCATATGAAAAATTGTTTAGGTCCATGCTCTGGTTTTCAAAATGAAAAAGATTATAATAAAAATATTGAATCAATTAAAAAAATATTAGAAGGAAAGTATTCTTTTGTTTTAAAAGATTTAAATAAAAAAATAAAAAAATTTTCGAAAAAATTATTATTTGAAAAATGTGAATCTTTAAAAAATCAAATTATTTCATTAAAAAAAATAAAAAATAAAAGTGTTGTTGTTTCTAATAAAAATATAAATATTGATTGTTTTTATATTATTAGTTTAAATAGATCTTCTTATGTTAATTTTATAAGGGTTGTTGAGGGTTCTGTTGTTTATTTAAATAATTATACTTTTAAAAATAATTTATATTATACTGATGTTTCTGTTTTGGAAAATTTTATAAAAACTATTTTTTATAATTATAAAAATATATCTCAGTTTATTGTTTCTAATATTGTTTTTCCTAATTTTTTAAATAAAAAAGTATATGTTCCTAAAAAAGGTTATAAAAAAGATCTTTTAAATTTTTCTTTAAAGAATCTTTTAAATTATATAGAGTTAAAAAACTCTAATATTAATGTATTAAATTTATTAAAGTCTGATTTAAATCTTAAAAATATACCTTTTCATATTGAATGTTTTGATGTTTCTAATTTAATGGGAACAAATACAGTTTCTTCTTGTGTTGTTTTTAAAAATGGTAAACCTGTTAAAAGTTATTATAGATCTTTTATTATTAATAATAATAATAATATTGATGATTATATGTCTATATCAATATCTATAATAAAGAGATATAAAAATGTTTTAAAAAAAAATATTCCTAATCTTATTGTTATTGATGGTGGAAAAGGACAATTAAAAGCTGCCAAAAAAGCTTTAAAAAAATTAAATTTAACACATATAGATTTAATAAGTATAGCTAAAAAAGAGGAACATATATATTTAAGCGATTTAAAAAAAATTATTTTAAATAAAAAATCTGATTCTTTAAAATTAATCCAGTTTTTAAGAGATGAGGCTCATAGATTTTGTTTAAGTAAGCATAGGTTAAAAAGAAATAATAGTTTTTTAAAATCGGAATTAAATAATATTAATTTAATTGGACCTAAAACTATATTTAAATTATTAAATGAATTTAAATCTATTAATAATATAAAAAAAGCATCTAAAAAAGATTTAATAAATACTTTAGGTTTATTAAAAGGTAATATTATATATAAACATTTTAATAATTAAATTGTTAATATCTTATTGTTTAAATCTATATGTTTATTAACAGTTTTTAGTTGTTTATTTTTAATAAAATTTAATATTTAATATTTTAAATATTTATTAAATTCTTTTTTTAGTTTATTAACAATTTTTTAATAATTATTTATAAAAAATTTAATTGTTAATTATTATTAATTACTTAATAATAATGTTAATTATAATCATATAATATATTTTATTAATTATTAATTATTATTAATAATTAATAATTACAATAAATATTAAATTAAGTTATTATATAAATTAACAATACATATATATATATAATTATTTAATTTAAATATTTAATATTATATATAGTATTTATATTAGCACCTAAATTAATATTATTGTTACCTGATCTTAAAGCTGGGGAATTTAAATTTAAATTATAATTATAATTTTTTATATCTATAAAAGAAGGTTCTTTATTAATATTAAAATAACCTTCTAGTATTTCTTTATTAGATAAACAATGTGAATGTTTTATTATATTATTATTTAAAAAACTATTATAATATATATTATTTTTAGATATTATATAATTATCATTTTTAATACTATTAAATACTATTTTATTTTTATCAAAAGTATTATTAATTATATATAATAAAGAACTGTCTTTTTTATTAAATATATTTTCATTTTCTATAAATATATTATTATGTGATTTACAATAATTATTTATATTTAAATCTATAGATATACAATTTTTATTTTTATAAAAAATATTATTTAAATAATTAATATTAGAATTTCCTGAAATTAAAAAACCATAATTATTATATAAAAAACAATTATTTATAATTGTTTTTTTATTATTAATTAATTCCAACACTTTTTTATTTTTAATTAAAAAACTATTATTTAATATAAAAGAGGAATTATATATTCTTAAATCAGTTTCTTTAAAATAAGAATTAAAAATATTTACATCAGAATTTTTTATTTCTATAAAAGAATTTATTAATAAAGTATTATTTAAATTAATATTATTAATAGAAATAATATTAATATTTTCTAAGTATGAATTATTTATAATTAAATTTTTACCATCTGACTTTAAATAAAATTTTTTTTTAGAGTAAATAACAGTATTATAACTAAAAATTAAATTATTAAAATTAGAATCAGTGTATAAATTTAAAGAATCAGTGTTTTTATTTTCACCAATTATTAAAGTCCCATTATTTATAATTTCAGCATTATTTTTAATATTTATTTTTACACCATCAGAAATTATTAAAACTTTATTTTTTGGAATAATTAAAGATTTATTTAAAGTGTATGTTTTTTTAGATTTATTAATAACATAAGAATTATTAAAACCATTAAAAGAATTAGAATAATCTATAGAATCAATACTTATATAATTTTTACAACCTATAAAAAAAACAAAAAACAAAAACAGTCTAAACATATTTTTAAATAAAATTAGAATCAGATAATAGTTTTTTAGTATAATTATTTCTATTATTTAAAAATAAATCAACACTATTAAAAGAATCAGTAATCTCACCATTTTTTAAAACAATAATTCTATTACATAAATAATAAACAGAATTTAAATCATGTGAAATAAAAATAACAGTAATTTTTAATTTATTATTAATAAAACGAATAAGTTCTAAAATAGAAAATTCGACCTCTATATCTAATCCAGACAAGGATTCGTCAAAAACAATAACACTAGGATTAGATGCTAAAACCCGAGCAATAGAAACTCTTTGTTTTTGTCCACCAGACAATTCATGAGGGTACTTAAAAATATAATCCTCTTTTAAAGAAACTAAACTAAAAAGCTCATAAACAGAAAGATTACTATTATATAAATTAATTATTTCCAAAACACTATCACCAACAGTATATTTAGGATTAAAAGATGAAAAGGGATCTTGATAAACCATTTGAACAGATTTTTGTAAAAAATTATTATGAGAAGGAAAATTAAAAAAACCAGAATAATTTTTATTAATACCACAAAAAACTCTTCCTAATGTTGTTTTTCCAGAACCAGAAGAACCAACAATACCCAAACAGTCTCCAGCAAAAACAGATAAACTTAAATCTTTTAAAGCAAAAAAAGAAGGTTTATTTTTAAATGAAACAGAAAGCTTTTCAAGTTTAAAAATAACCGGAGAACTATAATTAGGTTTATAAAATTTTTTATAAAAAAAACCAGAAGAAGAGTTAGTTAAAGGAAATTTTCGATTTTTTATTTTAAATAAATAGTCTTCCAACAACCTAACGTGTTTTTTGTTTTCAGGATTATCTAAAGAAATAAGACTTTTATTTTTTAAAACAAAAATACGGTCACAATAATGTTTTATTAAATCTAAATTATGACTAATTAAAACGACACTAAAAGACCTTCTTTTTTTTAAATTAATAATTAAATCCAAGACAGAACGTTGTGTTGAAGGGTCTAAAGATGTTGTTGGTTCATCAGCTATTAATAAAAGAGGCTTAGAAGCTAAAGCAATAGCAATAACAACTCTCTGTTTTTGTCCACCAGAAAGCTCATGAGGATATGAAAAAAAAACTTTTTTAGGATTTTCAATACCAACCTCATCAAGAAGACTCAAACAATAATTAAAAGAATTATTAGGTTTAATATCAAAACAACATTCTTTTATTTGTTTCCCACAAATAATAGTTGGATTTAAGCTGACTGAAGGGTCTTGAAAGATAAGAGAAATATGTTTTTTCCTAAAATTAGAAAAATCTTCAACACCACTTAACAAAAGATTTTTAAAAACAGAAGAAGAATTAAAAACCGCTTGTTTCGCAGAAAAAGAGAAAATACGAGTATTTAAAAGACCTAATAAAAACAAAGAAAAAACAGACTTACCAGAACCAGAAGAACCAAAAAGCCCAACAATTTCATTTGTTTGAATAGAAAAATCAGAATTTAAAATTAAACTATAATTTTTTTTATATATAGATAAATTATTTATTTCTAATAAAGGACGCCTCATACTATGAAAACTCTTTAATTACTTGCTTAATAAAAAAATTCAAATTATCAGTTAAGGAATATTCATTATTTTCAGATGATTTTTCATCTTCAAACAAACCAAGTCGAACAAAAACCAAATCTAAATCAGGAATAATAACAATATATTGACCATTAAAACCACGAGCATAAACAATGTCTTTTCCAGAAACATTAGCAGTCCACCAACCATTAGCATAAAAATCTACCAACTCTCCATCAGAACCATCAATATCAAGCAACAAAGGGGGCGAAACAGCCCAATCAATATAATTTTCTGAAACAACTCTTTTTCCTAAAAAACTCCCACGATTAAGAACCAATAAGCCCAGCTTAGAAAAATCACGAGCATTACTATTAAAGCAACAAAAGGTCTTCTCGACACCACCATTATAATCTAGAGTCCATAAAGCATCGTCTTTTGCGCCAATTTCTGACCATAAAACAGAACTTGCAAAAGAGGAAACACTAACACCTGTTGCCCGTTCCAACAAAACACCTAAAAGCTGAGTGTCACCACTTTTATAATCGTGAATTTTTCCCGGAGAAGAAATAAAACGCCTATTAAGAATCAAGTTTTTTAAATTAGAACCATAGTATGATTTTGCGGTCACACTAATAGGTTTTTTATAGTTTTCTAACCAATCTAATCCAGAAGACATTTCTAAAAGATGTTTAATTTTAACATCTTGACCATTAAAGGGTTTTAACTCAGGAAGAAAATCAAAAATACTTTGATCAACACTAGAAATAAAACCCCGATCCACAGCACAACCCACCAACAAGGAAACAATACTTTTCGCTATAGAAAAAGAGTTTGTGGAAGAAGAAGAATTACCAAACCTCCAGTATTTTTCAAAACGAACACTATCATTTTGAACAACCAAAAAAGCAATAGACTTAGATTTGTTTAAAACAAAATCAAGAGAATCATTAATAATAGAATCATTATAATTATAACCTAAAGGAATTTCAAAAGGGTTTTCAGCAAAAACAGTTCTGTTGTAAAAAAAACGAGAATCATCTATTTGCGCAGAAGGTTCACCTCTTAAATATGTACACCTAATACCATGAAACAAATAAGAAACATCAAAAACAAAAACAAAAACAAATAAAACAACAAAAATACCTCCCGCCCAAAAAAAATACTTTTTCATTCTACTAAATTTACAATAGTACACTCAAAAACCCTTTCAAAATAAAGTTTAAATAAATCTTCAACATCAGAAAAAAGAACAGGTTCATCTGTTTCTAAAGATAAAGAAGTTACACCACGATCTTTAATACCACAAGGAATAATATTGTTAAAATAATCCATATTAACATCAACATTAAAAGCCAAACCATGCATTGTAACCCAACGACTAGCACGAACACCCATTGCACAAATTTTTTTAAAATCAAAGTTTTTGTTTTTTAACCAAACCCCTGTTGCACCATCTAACCTTAAGCCAGTAATACTGTAGTTTTTTAAAACACCAATAACAACATCTTCTAAACATCGAAGGTATCGATGAATGTCAGTGAAAAAATTATCTAAATCAAAAATAGGATATACAACTAGCTGACCAGGACCATGATATGTTATGTCTCCCCCTCTATTTATTTTATAAAATTGAGCATCATTACTACTAAGCTCTTTTTTATTTAATAATAAATTTTCTTTATTGCCACTTTTACCTAAAGTATAAACGTGTGGATGTTGACAAAAAAGCAAATAGTTTTTTGTTGTTGTTTTTTGTTTTTTATCAGCAACAATAGAATCTAAAATAGACTCTTGAATATCCCAGGCATCTTTAAAATCAATAAGCCCTAAATTTTTAAAAAAAACTGTTTTCATTTGTTATATGAATATAACTATATTTGATTAAATTAAATTTTAGTTGTGGAAAAATATACAGAACAAGAACAAACCAGAAGAGAGTCTTTAAAAAAAATACAAGACCTAGGAATAAACCCGTATCCAGCGGAGGAATATAAAACAAACGCAACAAGTCAGGAAATTAAAGAGGGTTTTAAAAAAAAATCAGTTTGTCTTGCCGGAAGAATAATGAGCAGAAGAATAATGGGAAAAGCATCTTTCATTGAATTAAAAGACTTTAAAGGAAAAATACAAGTATATATAAACAGGGATGAAATTTGTCCAAAAGAAGACAAAACAATGTATAACGATGTGTTTAAAAAATACCTTGATATTGGAGACATTATAGGTGTTGAGGGAGATATTTTTACAACAAAAGTTGGAGAAATAAGCGTCAGGGCAAAAAAAATAAAAATCCTATCCAAATCTATAAAACCTCTTCCGGTTGTTAAAACAGACACAGAAGGAAAGATTTATGACGACTTTAAAAACACAGAATTAAGATACAGACAGAGATCAATAGATCTTATTGTAAATGAAAACTCTTGGGATGTTTTCGAAAAAAGAACAGAAATATATAACCATATAAGAACCCTATTAAACAAAGAGGGTTATATGGAGGTTGAAACCCCAATTTTACAATCGGTTGCCGGGGGAGCAGCAGCCAAACCATTTATAACCCACCATAATTCGCTAGATATCCCCCTATATCTAAGGATAGCCAATGAACTATATTTAAAAAGATTAATTGTTGGAGGAAAAGAAGGGGTATATGAGTTTGCTAAAGACTTTCGAAATGAAGGAATGGATAAAACCCATAACCCAGAATTTACAATGTTAGAACTATATGTTGCATATAAAGACTATCATTGGATGATGAAATTTATTGAAAATGTTTTTGAAAAAACAGTTAAAAGTGTTTGTGGAAAAACAGTAATAAAATATGGTAATACAGAAATAAACTTTAAGGGACCATACAAAAAGATTTCATTTTTTGAATCAATAAAAAAAGAAACGGGTGATGATATTTCAAAAATGACCGAACAAGAACTCTTTAAATACTGTAAGTCTAAAAAAATAGAAACAAAAAAATCTATGGGCAGGGGGAAATTGTTCGATGCTGTTTTTGGGTTTTTTTGTGAAAAAAAATTAATTCAACCAACATATATAACAAACTATCCAATAGAAATGTCTCCATTAACAAAAAAACATAGAACAGAGGAGGGGTTAACAGAAAGGTTTGAGTTGTTTATTAATGGAAAAGAAATAGCAAACGCATATTCTGAACAAAATAACCCAATAGAACAAAGAGAAAGCTTTAAAGAACAGATGAAATTAGCCAATAAAGGGGACGACGAAGCAATGCTTATAGACAATGACTTTTTAAAAGCACTAGAGTATGGTATGCCCCCAACTTCGGGAATAGGAATAGGAATGGATAGACTAACAATGATTTTAACAAACAAAAAATCAATACAAGATGTTTTGTTTTTTCCACAAATGAAACCGGAAAATAAATGAATATAACAATAGGATCAGACCACGCAGGAGTAGAGTATAAATCAGAAATAACTCACTTCCTAGAGCAAAAAAAATATAAAATTTTAGATGTTGGCACATACACAAAAGAGAGTGTTGATTATCCAGACTACGCACACCTAGTAGCACAAGAAGTTATGGCTGGCTCAGAATTTGGAATACTAATTTGTGGCAGTGGAAATGGGGTAAGTATGGCAGCAAATAAACACAAAGGTATTCGTGCAGCAATTTGCTGGAATAAAGAAATAGCAAAACTAGCAAGAAATCACAATAACGCTAATATTATATCTTTACCAGCAAGGTTTTTAAAAAAATCAGATGCACTCAAAATCATTGAAACTTTTCTTTCAGAGGGTTTTGATGGGGGGCGTCACATAAATAGAGTTAATAAAATATAATCAAGTAAAATGAATAAAAAAACAACACTTACAATAATAGTTAGCCTAATACTTTTTTTAGTAAACGCACAAACAGAAAACCAGCAAAAAAAAGAAAACTACCAACAAGGATTTAACAACACCATTAATGTTAATTTTTCAGCAATGGCAATTTTAGATGCAGTTAAAAATCAAAAACTGCCAAACGGAAAAGAATATAATCCTAACGAGAACGGAAAAGATTTAAAAAGAGATTTTCAACTATTTAAAAATTCATATGGCAAACAAAACCTAGAAACACTCAAAAGAAACATAATTATAGAAAAAAACCCCCCGCCGATTATTCCCACAACAAAAGAAATAGGCGAAACAATAACAAAACAAACACTCAAAAAACATATAAGTATTCTTGCCTCAGATTCTCTTGAAGGAAGAGAGGTTGGTCAACCAGGAGAATTAAAGGCAGCAGACTATATTTCAAGACACTTTAAAGATATAGGGATACCAACATACAAAGACTCTACTTATTATCAGGAAATTCCTCTTCAAAAAAGAGATATCAAAACAGCAAGCATTAAAATAGACAAAATACAATATAATTTCAAAGAAAACTTTTACACCTATCCAAATTTTAGTGATACAGAAATTGAATCAGAAAACATCCTTTTTTTAGGATATGGAATAGAATCAAAAAACTACAATGATTACAATACCAACATAGAAGGAAAGGTTGTTTTGGTTTTTAGTGGAGAGCCAAAAGACGAAGATGGAAACTATCTTGTTTCACTAGGAAAAGAAAAATGTCCAGAATCAAACTGGAAATTTAAATTAAACAAAGCAAAAGAAAAGGGGGCAAAAGCTATATTGTTTATTGCTGAAAACTACCAGTCAAACTATGAAAAGGTTGAACACAAAATAAATCACCCAGGAGTTTCTCTTCAAAAAAAAGAAGATCCAATACCATTTTTTTTCGTGAGTGAAAGCATAGCAAATCAGATATTGGGAAAAAATAAAATAGAAAAGCTTAGGAAAAAAATAAAAACAAAAAAAACCCCCTCAAATAAACTAATTAGTAAAAAAATACATTTATCTACAAAAAATGAAGATTCTTTTTTTTCTGGAAAAAATGTATTAGGATTTATTGAAGGTAGTGACCCAGATTTAAAAAATGAAATAATTGTAATTACAGCCCACTACGACCATATTGGAATAATTGATAATCTTATCCATAATGGAGCAGATGATAATGCAACAGGAACGGCCGCAGTATTAGAAATAGCATCAGCATTTCAATTTGCAAAAAAATTAGGAGCTGATTTTAAAAGAAGTATTTTATGTTTGCCTAATTCTGCAGAAGAAAAAGGGCTACTTGGATCTTATTATTATGTTGAAAACCCAGAGTTTCCAATCAAAAACACAATAGCCTGTTTAAATGTTGACATGATAGGAAGAATGGATGAGTTTCATCCAAATGATAGTAACTATGTTTACTTAATTGGATCGGACAAGCTTAGCACAGACCTTGATAATATATCGAAATACGCTAACAAAAAATACGTTAATCTAGATTTAGATTATACATTCAACGACCCTAATGATCCAAATAGGTTTTATTATAGATCAGACCACTATAATTTTGCAAAAAAGAATATTCCATCAATATTTTATTTTAGCGGTGTACATGAAGACTATCATAAACACACAGACACAATGGATAAGTTGGTTTACGAGAAGGTGGAAAAAATTGCTAAACTAATTTTTTACACCGCATGGGAACTAGCTAATTCAGAGAATCGACCAAGGGTAGATAAAAAAAATGACTTTAATCTAAATAGATATTAAAAGTCGAACTTTATACCTTGTGCTAACGGGAGATCCTCAGAATAATTAATAGTATTGGTCTGTCTTCTCATATAAGCTTTCCACGCATCTGATCCAGACTCTCTTCCCCCTCCAGTTTCTTTTTCTCCACCAAAAGCCCCCCCAATTTCGGCCCCAGAAGTCCCAATATTTACATTAGCAATACCACAATCAGAGCCAGAATGAGACAAAAATCGCTCTGCCTCACGAACACTATTTGTCATAATTGCAGAGGAAAGTCCTTGGGGAACATTATTTTGAATCTCTATAGCCTCCTCCAAGGTTTCGTATTTCATTAAATATAATATAGGCGCAAATGTTTCTGTTTGAACAATATCCATATCATTGGAAACTTCTGCAATAACAGGCTTTACATAACAACCAGACTCATATCCTAATCCAGATAAAAGCCCACCACCAACAATAATCTTACCACATTTTTCAATTTCCGACAAAGCATTTAAATACATATTAACAGCATCTTTATCAATAAGCGGGCCCATGTGGTTTTTTTCATCTAAAGGGTTACCTATTTTTATTTGACCATAAGCCCCAATAAGATTTTCCTTAACACGATCATAAACAGAATTATGAATAATTAATCTTCGTGTTGTTGTACACCGTTGTCCAGCTGTACCAACAGCACCAAAAACAACACCAACTGTTGCAATATTTAAATCCGCATCTGGCGTAATAATCATAGCATTATTACCGCCAAGCTCTAAAATAGTTTTTCCAAATCTCTCAGCAACAGTAGCGCCCACAACTCTCCCCATTCTAGTTGACCCTGTTGCAGAAATAAGAGGAGCTCGTCGGTCATTAGTTAGCCACTCACCAACACGATAATCCCCATTAATCAAACAAGAAATACCCTCAGGGAGGTTGTTTTTTTCTAACACTTTTGACATAATTTTTTGACAAGCAACAGCACAAAAAGGGGTTTTTTCAGAAGGTTTCCAAACACACACATCACCACAAACCCAAGCTAAAGCAGCATTCCAAGCCCAAACAGCAACCGGAAAATTAAAAGCAGAAATTATCCCAACAATACCAAGAGGATGATATTGTTCATACATTCTATGTTGACTTCTTTCAGAATGAAGAGTAATACCACAAAGCTGTCTTGATAACCCAACTGCAAAATCACAAATATCAATCATTTCTTGCACCTCACCCAATCCCTCTTGATAAGATTTCCCCATTTCATATGAAACCAATTTCCCAAGATTTGTTTTATTTTTTCTTAATTCATCTCCGAATTGCCTTACAATCTCGCCCCTTTTTGGAGCCGGCATAATTCTCCAAACTTTAAATGCGGCTTCAGCACTATCCATAACACGATTATAATCCTCCAAGGAAGTTGGATATATAGAGCCAATAACACCACCATCTACTGGCGAATTTGATCTTAAAAGTGATCCCGTTGAACCCATCCAGTCTTGTCCAGTTGATGTTCCGGAATGAGTTTCATTGATACCAAGGTTTTGTAAAATACTTTCCATTTTTAGTTTTTTTTAATTAAATAATCTCACTACATCCATACCATTTGCATAAATCAATAAAGCAAAAAGAATAATCATGCCAGCCACCTGTAGCGGCATTAAAACACTAATAGGTATTTTTTTTCCACTTACCATTTCTACAATCGCAATAACTGCATGCCCACCATCTAAGGCCGGAATGGGAAGCAAATTCATAATAGCTAAAATAATAGATAATAGGGCTGTTATTGACCAAAACCAAAACCAATTCCATTCATTTGGAAACAGTTTTCCAATAGTAATTACCCCCCCAACATGTTTATATCCACCAGTTTGAGGATTAAAAATCGTTTTTACTTGTCCCCAATACATTTTCATGGTCGCATTGGTTTTTTTTAGTCCAGCAGGAATTGAGCCTAAAAAAGAATATGATCTCAATTTTTGATATTCCTCTTGAGATGCAAAAACCCCAAGAGTACCATCACCCAACAAAGGAATATTAAATTCTTCAATATTGTCACCTCTTTCAACCACCAACAAAATATTTTTATTTGCCTGAGACTTCAAATAATCATTAATATCAGAGTTAAAAAACGGGGTTTTTATATTATTTATTGAGATAATTCGATCACCTTTAAGTAAGCCGTTTTTTTGGGCAACAGATTTTGGCAAAAAACCGCCCACAACCCAACGAGTATTAGGCTCAATTAGATTCCCAGAATAATTAGTTATATTACTGATAACCTCATTGGTGTTTTCTTTTTTTATTTTCACTAACCTTCTTCTCCCATCTCGGATTACACCCACCTCTTTAACATTATTAAAAATAATACTGAGAATTTGTGTCGGATCATACTCTAACAACTCTTCTCCGTCAATTGAAGTTATAATATCTCCATCCAAAAAACCCAACAACTCTCCCCCCTCATTAAAACTAAAACCATCTTTTAGGGAACTCATTGGTGTATACTTCTCTCCATAAGTAAATAATATCATACTATAAATAAACCAGGCAAGCAAAATATTTACAATTATCCCCCCAAGCATAACAATCAATCTTTGCCAGGCTGGTTTGGCTCGAAGCTCCCAAGGCTTAGGCTCAGACTCTATACCATTCAAGTCTAAAGACTCATCAATAATTCCAGAAATTTTCACATAACCACCAAGCGGTAGCCACCCAACTCCAAATTCAGTTTCCCCAATTTTCTTTTTAAACAAAGAAAACTTCCAATCCATAAATAAATAAAATTTCTCCACCCGACAACCAAACATTTTTGCAGTTATATAGTGTCCAAACTCATGTAACACAACTAAAATGGATAAACTTAAAAGTAACTGGATCGCTTGTATCATAATTTAGAAATTAATTCGGATGTAATTTTTCTTGTTTCGGAGTCTAAATATAAGTAATCTTCTAGTTTTGGATTGTTGACAAAAATAGATTTTTCTAATGACATTTCGATTAAATTAAACATATTTAAAAAAGAAATATTTTGTTTTAAAAAAGCATCAACAGCAACCTCGTTGGCGGCATTAAGCACACAAGTTGCCCCCCGCCCCTTTTCTAAACAGTTATAAGCTAACTGTAAGTGGGGAAACTTTTTTTTATCAGGCTTAGAAAAGTTCAAACGATTACAATCAACCAAATTTAATGGCTTAAATGGATAATTAATTCTACTTGGAAAGCCAAGTGCATACAGGATAGGTATTGTCATATCAGGAACACCTAGCTGAGCCTTTACAGACCCATCCACAAACTCAACCAAGCTATGAATAATGGATTCAGGGTGGATAATGATATCTATTTTTTTTTCAGACAAACCAAAAAGCCAAAAAGCTTCTATTAACTCAAATCCTTTGTTCATTAATGTTGCAGAATCAATAGTAATTTTATTACCCATAGACCAATTTGGATGTTTTAAAGCCTCTTTTACTGTTATGTCTTTAAATTTATGTTTTGGTTTTTTTAAAAATGGCCCACCAGATGCTGTTAAAATTAGTCGATTAATTTTGTCATGTTTTTCTCCAACCAAACATTGAAAAATGGCGGAATGCTCGGAGTCTACAGGTAATATAGAAACATTGTGTTTTTTCGCTAACCCCATAATTAATTCTCCCGCCACAACCAAAGACTCTTTGTTTGCAATTGCTATATTTTTTTTACCCAATATTGCGGCCACGGTAGGCATTAGACCTGCACTGCCCATAATTGCAGACAAAACCAAATTAATATCACCATCCTTGAGCAAATCGCACAAAGAATCCAAGCCAAAAGAAACACGAATAGACCCTGGTAGCTCTTTTTTTAAAAAACGATAACCCTCCATTGTATTTACAACAACATGTTTTGGGGAAAATTGATTCGCTTGCTCTAAGATGAGCATGTAATTACTATTACAACTTAAAAGAAAAACACTAAATAGGTCGGGCTTTGTTTTAATAATACTCAAAGCCTGTTTACCGATTGATCCAGTTGAACCAAGAATTGCAAGTTTTTTTTTAATTTTCAACATATTTATTTAATAAAAAATCAGCAATACGCCTATCATTTAATAGATGCGGACACTTGTTTTGTCCCCCAAATTTACCAATAGATTTCATATAAGAAGAAAACCCGCCTTTTTTTACTAATATAATTTTTAACACACCAATAACACCAGAATCAAACAAGTCTTTGTAATAAATATTTTGTTTTTTCATACTATTTTGCAACACGGACTCAAAATCAGCAATACTTTTAGGTTTTTCTAAAAACTCAATAAACCACTCATGTCTAGAGGTTTCCTGGCCCAATCCCACTTTAGGACAAACACTAAACTCGGAAACTGTGCCACCAACAGTGTTAATGGCGAGTTTTAGGGCGGTTTGTATTTCTTTTTCAATAACATGTTCACCAAAAGCAGAACAGAATTGCGATGCTCGCCCACTAAAAATAATTTTATAAGGATTTTTCGAAACAAAACGAACAGTATCACCAGTATTATAAGCCCACAAACCGGCCACAGTAGTAACAATTAAAACATAATCTATATTTAACTCAACCCCCTCTAACGGAATTCTTTCCATTTTTTTCTTTTGAAAATTAGAAAGAGTGATAAACTCATAAAAAACTCCACGATTTGTTAACAATAAAAGGCTCTCATCATACAAGTTGTTTTGAAAAGCAAAAAAACCCTCCGATGCAGGATAAACCTCTAGGGTGTCAATCGGCCCACACATATTCAAAAATGTTTTTCTGTAAGCGTCGAATGATGTGCCGCCATGAATGTAAAGAGAAAGGTCAGGAAAAACATCTTTAACATGATGTTTGCCCGTATATTCCAACAGGGAATCAAAATAAGTCATAACCCATGGTGGGATTCCCCCAATTATCTTCATTTTTTTATTATGGGTTTCAGAAACAATAGCATTAATTTTATCGCCCCAATTGGGTATTTTATTGGTCGCCATAGACGGGTATCTATTATTTTTAAGAAAAAACGGAATATGTCGAGCTGCAATTCCAGAAAGCCTCCCAAAAGGCACTTGATTAAAGTATTTTAATTCTGGTGATCCCTGGACAAACATCATTCCCGAACGAACATAATCATAGTTCGATGTTTGATGCGCATATAAAAGCAACAGATCCTTTATTGAGTTAGATTGGTGCCTCCACATTTCTTTTGTTAGAGGAATATATTTCGTTCCAGACGTGGTTCCAGAAGTTATTGCAAAATACATTGGTCGACCATGGGTTAATATATTTTTTTTCCCAAGAGAAATGAGAGAAATATACTCACGGTAGTCCTCGTATGTAGAAATAGGAATAAGTTTAGAAAACGAGCCATAATCAAGGCTCGCCTTAATGTCTAAATTTTTACCAAAAAGAGAATTAGCTCCCCTAGAAACAATTTTTTTAAACAGTTCGTTTTGATTAGAAATCGCTATAGCTTGTTCCCTAATAACACGCTTAAACGTTTTCCGAGAAAGAGTCTTTATAATAAAAGAAGAAACTCCCATAATCTAAAAATCAATATAATCTATAGGGTTGACGGGAGAGCCGTTTTGCCACAACTCAAAATGAAGATGGGGCCCAGAAGAACTTTCCCCACTATTACCAACAACACCAATAACCTCTCCAGCCTTCACAAGATCATTATTTTTTTTTGTTATAGATGAGCTGTGCATATAAACAGAAATAATATTTTCAGCATGTTGAATAATTACTGTGTGTCCACTTGAAATAGACCAATCAGAAAAAATAACAACCCCATCCAGCGCGGCCTTAACAGGAGAGTTCGTGTTTGTAACAACATCAACACCGAAGTGCCCTTCAGAAACATCAAAATCGCTTGTCACAATCCCATCAACAGGCTTAAAAAAAACAAAATCCTCTAAGCCGGGGTTTGTGGATGCATATGAAAGCGGAATATTATATAAATCTTCAGCTTGAACTAACTCTCTAAGCAATGAATCTTCTTTTGATGTTTGCAGGTCAATGTTTTGGAAAAGAATTGAACTATCATTTTGAATAACCATGAAACTGTCAATCAATTCACCAGAAAGCAATTTTTTTATAACAAAAACATATTCAGACTTTAATGCTAATTCTGATTCTAGAGAATCAACGGTTAAAATCAATTCAATTAGTTCTGATTTTTCAAAATATGTTGATTTTGGCAAGAAATACTGCAAAGGACCATATGCAATTAATAAGAAAAATATTAAACCAAAAACACAAAAAAAATAAACAAAATAACTAATAAGTTGAGAGCCCTTAAAAAAACCGATAGTTGTGTCTTTCAAAGAAGATGAACCAACTGAAGAGATTTTATAAGATTTGAAAAAAAAACTTTTAAAATTTTCCCAATATGGGTTTTTAGAATTAATCATTTTTAACCACCTTCTTAAACAAATATCGTAAATAGTACTCTCAAAACACGCCCATACTCAAAAAAATAAAATAATTTTATAAGCGTTTATTCTTATAAATACAAAAATGAACAATAAGCTAAAAATACTAACAGTATTAAAAATTTATATTTTTTTATCTCTTTGTTTTGTCGGCTGCTCTACACAAAAAGACTCTGCTGCGAACAGAATATATCACCAAATAAACACAAAATATAATGGTCTTTTTTACGCGGAACAGTATTTAAAAGAGGGGGTTAGAAAAGTGGAAAAGTCCCACGAAGACAACTATAAAGAGATTCTTTTTATTAACAAATATAGCAGTATGGAGGGAGCTAAAGCGGCACAATCCTCTTTTGATAAGGCAATTGAAAAAAGCACACTAGCAATACAAAAACATTCGATGGATATTGATGGTGAAGAAAAAAATAAACTAATAGATCAAAATTATATGATTATTGGTCAGGCAAATTTTTATAAAAAAGACTACCCTCTTGCACTAAAAACATTTAATTATATTGTTAGAAAATCAAAAAACGAAGAACTAAGAACAGACGCTCTTATTTGGGCAACCCGTTGTCATTACGCATTACAAAACAAGGAGGTGTTAAGAAAAAATATTAGAATATTGAAAGAAGAATACTTTTTAAACAAAACACAAGAATCAACATTACACGAAATAGAAGGAGAGGTTGCCATTTCGGAGGGGTATTACTTAGAAGCAAAACAGCACCTAATAAAATCACTAAAAAATATTAATTCCAAATCAAAAAAAACAAGAATAAAATATATTTTAGGCCAATTAAGTTTATTATTAAATGATCCACAAGCCGCGCTAAATTATTTTAATCAGGTTATAAAAAGTAATCCAGAATATGAAATGGTTTTTAATGCTAAACTAATGAGAACCAAAACATATGTTTCTAAACAGGAGAGCTTTACATATTTGAGCAAGGACCTTCAAAAAATGATCAAAGACACAAAAAACGCAGAATATAAAGATCAAATTTATTTTACACTAGCTCAGCTCCAGCTAAAAAATAAAGACACTATTTTAGGGATAGAGTCGCTACAATTATCTACAAAAAACCACATAAGCAACAATAATCAAAAATTAGCATCACATTTTCTTTTAGCATTATTATTTTGGGATCAACAAAACTACATAAAGGCGTATAATCACTGTGACTCCGCCTACCAATTAACAGAAAAAAAATCCCCGAATTATAATGAAATAAAAAAAATGCTTAGAAGCTCTAAAAAAATTGCCAACAAATACATAATTATTAATTATAATGACAGTGTAGTTGCGTTAGCGCAACTGCCAGAAGAGGAAAGAATATCAATTATTGACAACTATATAGACTCATTAAAACAAAAAGATTTAGAAGAAAAAATAAACACAGAGACGTCGCCACAAAGTAATTTCAACTCATATGAATATAATAGACAAAGCCAAAACAGTATGAGTATCACCTCAGGTGGGGGGTGGTATTTTTATAATCCCTCTGCAATGAGTTTAGGTTATTCTGAGTTTTTATCCAGGTGGGGAAACCGAAAACTAGAAGACAATTGGAGAAGAAAAAATAAAGACCAGGCCAATCTCGAAGAGGAGCTAGGCCTCGACACCCCATCATTAGAGCCGACAAAAGAGGAGAAATACAATAGGGACTATTATTTAGAGCAACTACCGCTAAAAGAAGAAGATCAGCTAGCCCTCTTAGCCAAGGTTGAGGCGGCATATTATGACCTTGGAGTTTTGTTTAAGGATGAAGTTGAAGACTACCCTCAAGCGATTGCTACATATAATGCATTAACAGAAAGATTTCCAAACACAGACTATAAACAACTAATATATTTTGATTTGTACGGCGTATATGTTTTAAAAGGAGACACAATTAACGCAAACAGATACTTGCTAAAAATAGAAAAGGAATATCCTGACAGTGATTATTTAGACATTTTAAGCGGAAAAAAGCCAAAAAACAAAAAACTAGAAAACGATAAAGAGGTATATCAGACCGCTCACAACTTATATGTTGATTCTTCAGAGGAATCCTGCATCAAACTAAAACAAATTGTTAGTGAATCGCAGGACAATGTCTTTGTTGCTCAAATTGAATTAATGTATACGTTTTGTGGAGCAAAAAAATTAGAAAAAAATGAGTTTATTAGTCAGTTAGAGAAGTTTAGAAAAAAACACCCATCTACACAAGCAGCAAACAAGGTAGACAGCATGCTTTTAGTGCTTAAAGGGGAAGCCGCCCTTGCAACACACGAAATATATTCAAATGAATTTGACACAGATCATTATTTTATTATAACAATAGAAGATCTATCTATCAATCTGCCGGAGACACAATCAATAATATCAAAATTTAACACACAAACCCACAAACTAGATAGCCTAGAAACAGTTAATCTTTTATTAACAAAAGAATTACAATTATTAAGGGTGGGAAATTTTAATAATAAAAAAACAGCGAGCGCATATTATAGCCTTATAATAGAGCACGCTCTCACAAAAGAAACCATTTTAAACAAAAACATCAAGCCATTTATAATTAGTCAAAATAACTATCAAAAATTATTGAGCAGAAAAAATATTAATGAATATATTCATTATTTTAATGAAATTTATTTACTAAATTAACCGCGGAAACTAACTATTAAAAAGCTATGTTAAAATCAATGGAAAAAAACAACGAAATAAACTCTATTTCTGTAGGATCTAGAATTGATGGGGATTTGGTTTCGAAGAGTGATGTAAGGGTTGATGGAGAGTTAAACGGGTCTATAAAAACAGATGGTCGCCTAGTTTTAGGAGAAGAGGGTGTTGTTGAAGGAATTGTTCATTGTAAAAGTGCGATAATTGGGGGTGAATTGAAAGCAACAATTACATCAGAAGACCTGCTAACACTCAAGTCTACAGCAAAACTTTCAGGAGAAATTATTGCTGGAAAGTTAGCAATTGAGCCAGGGGCTATTTTTTCTGGTAAATGCAGCATGGGACCAGTTATAAAAAACATAAACAAACAAGACAAAACAAAGGGGTCTATGTCACAAGAAAAAACAGCATAACGATTTGTTGATATCAAAAAAACAATTAAGAGGCAACCTAACCCTATCGTTGAGTGTTGTTTTTTTACTGCTTCTATTCTCTATTATTAGCAAACACATTGTTCCTGCACATTATTATTACTCTATCGGATTTTTCTTTTTAATATACATTATTCAATCATTTTGTTTAATGAAAATTGGAACGAGCCCAACAAGATTTGTTGCGGCATATAATTTTACAACTATTTTCAAAATGATTGCATCAGCACTATTTTTAATTTTCTACTACCTGCTGTTTTCTGACCTGGAAACAATCTACCAAAAAATTCAATTCACAATCTTCTTTACAATACTATACTTTGTGTATTTAATAATGAACATTAGAAACAATTTTTCTAAATAACATGCGAAAAAAAAACCCATTAAAGTATTATTTTGTGGGAACACAGGTCGCACTCACTGTTTTGGCATCAGTGTTTATAGGTTATCAAATAGATAAATTTTTTCACCATGAAAAATATACAATAACCCTAGTCTGTTCGATTCTTTCAATTTTAACATCTCTTTTGGTATTAATCAGAGATGTTAATAAACAAAAATAAAAACAAAAAAGCATCTAAGAATAGGTTGTTTTTAATTATAAATTAATTACTTTTGTTGTCGATTTAAAAAGCCTATATAATCGCTATATTATGATGCGTAAATTATTTATTAGTTTTTTGTTTTTAAGCACTATACTATGCTCATCAATAATCGCCGGCGAACCAACAAAAGACGAAAAATTTCAACCAGGAGATATGATTATGCATCATATCTTAGATGCACATGAGTGGCATATTTTAGACTGGAAAGGGAAGTCGGTCTCGATTCCTCTGCCAATTATTCTTTTTCATGAAGGTAAGGGGGGTAGTGTGTTTTTTTCCTCTAAATTTAATCACGGGCACTCGAATTATAAGGGGTATAAAATGGATCACGGGCATATTGTTGCTGTGAATGCAGATGGAACAAAAAATAAAATTGAAACAGAAAAAATATGGGATCTTTCAATCACCAAAAATGTTTTTTCCCTTCTTTTAAGCATTATAATTTTGTTGTCAGTTTTTATAACAATTAGCAATAGATATAAAAGAAATAAAAATATAGCACCAAAAGGGGTACAATCTCTTCTTGAACCAATTATCATTTTTGTAAGAGACGATATTGCCAAATCTGCGATAGGCGAAAAAGACTATAAAAAATACTTACCGTTTCTTTTGACGGTTTTCTTTTTCATATTCCTCAATAATTTGTTAGGGCTCGTCCCCTTTTTTCCAGGGGGAGCAAACTTAACAGGCAATATTGCCGTGCCAATGGTTATGGCGGCAATGGTCTTTATTATAACTACATTAAGTGGAAAAAAATATTATTGGAAACATATTTTTGCAATGCCGGGAGTGCCAAAACCAGTGTTGCTAATATTAACGCCAATAGAGATTTTCGGGGTTTTCTTAAAACCCCTAGTATTAATGATTAGGTTATTTGCAAATATTACGGCGGGACACATAATTATTTTGTCTTTTTTTAGCATGATTTTTATATTTGGAGAAATGAGCCCCTTAGCAGGGTATGGGGTGTCTATTTTCTCCGGTCTTTTTGTTTTATTTATGATGACCCTAGAATTATTGGTCGCTTTTTTACAGGCATATGTTTTTACTTTGTTGGCAGCAATGTATTTTGGAATGGCGGTTGAAGAGCATTAGAATAAAGATTTTTTAAATGAATATTAACTCAAAATTTATATAAAATGGAATTATTATCAGTATTATTAGCAACAGACGTTACAGGTTATGGGATTGCTGCATTAGCAGCAGGAGTGGCTGCATTAGGAGCGGGCGTTGGAATTGGACAGATTGGCAACGGGGCAATGCAAGCAATGGCAAGGCAACCTGAAGCAATCAATGACCTAAGAGCAAACATGATTCTTATGGCAGCTTTAGTAGAAGGGGCGGCATTTTTTGCAATGGTTATTGGTCTGCTTGTAATTTTTACTATTTAAATAAGTAGAGAAGAAAAGTATACTTACAAAAAAAAATAAAATTATTTTAATATGGAATTAGTCAAACCAGACATAGGTCTGTTGTTTTGGATGACAACGTGCTTTATTATTCTACTTTTTCTTATGAAAAAGTATGCTTGGGGGCCAATCTTGGCAGCACTGCATGAAAGGGAGCGGGGAATCCAAGAGGCTCTTGATGGTGCAGAGGGCGCAAAAAAGGAAATAGCGGAAGCGGCCTCAAAAGTAGAGCAAATGCTGTCTGAAGGAAAAGCAGAAAAGGAGGCCCTCATGAAACTAGCAAAAGAAGAATTAATGGAGTATAAGAATGGGGAGCAACAAAAAATAAATACTCAAATAGCCCTCCAGATGCAGACTGTAAAAGAAGAAATAGAGCAACAAAAAAGAGCTGCTGTTAGTGAGTTAAAAAATAAGGTCGCAGAACTCTCAATAGAGATTGCGGAAAAAATTATTAAAAAAGAATTAAGAGATCAGAGCGCTCATAATGAACTAATAAAAAATAACGTAGAAGATTTAGAGTTAAATTAGCCATGGGTAAAACAACAGTTTCCACTAGATACGCAAAAGCATTATTTCAGCTATCATCTTCTAACAATAACTCCGAGCAGGTGTTAAAAGAATTAAAAATAGTCTCTTCAACTATTAAAAGAGAAGACAAACTATTTAAAATGGTTGTGAATCCAACCATAAAAAACAACACAAAACAAAGCGTGTTTACAGGGTTGTTTTCTAGGGAAGTGGGTTCTGTTACCATGAAATTTCTCAACTTAGTTATTGCCAAGGGGAGAGCATCATGCTTGTTAGATATTATTGAAAAATACGAGGACATTTATAATATAGACAAAAATATAAGTGTTGTGGAGGTTGTATCTGCGGAGCCAATTCCAGCAGAAATAAAAGAAACAATAAAAGAAAAGGCTAGAGTTAATGGAGGGGAGATTCTCCTAAAAGAGAAAATAGATAAAAAATTAATAGGGGGAATCGTAATAAAACGAGGGGATCTACAATATGACGCAAGTATAAGAAAAAAAATAAACAGTGCTAAGAGAGCATTTAAACTATAAATACTTTTAAAAATGACACAAATAAAACCATCAGAGGTATCACAAATATTAAAATCAGAATTAACAAACCTAGACACTCAATCGTCCTTAGAGGAAACGGGAACGGTTTTGGCTGTTGGTGATGGAATTGCTAGGCTTTATGGCTTAAGTAATGCAGAATCAGGGGAGCTAATAGAGTTTAACGACGACAAGAACCAACAAGCAATTGTATTAAATCTAGAAGAAGATAATGTGGGAGCAGTACTATTAGGCTCATCTACAAAGATCAAAGAAGGAGATATTGTAAAAAGAACAAAAAAAATTGCATCTATTAATGTGGGGGAAGGCATGTTGGGGCGAGTTGTCAATGCCCTTGGAGAACCCATTGATGGAAAGGGTCCAATACAGGGTGAAACATATGAAATGCCACTAGAAAGAAAAGCTCCAGGGGTTATATATCGACAACCAGTTAACGAGCCTCTGCAGACTGGGATAAAAGCGATTGATGCGATGATACCAATAGGAAGGGGGCAAAGGGAACTTATTATTGGAGATAGACAAACAGGGAAAACATCTGTTGCAATTGACACAATTATTAATCAAAAAGAATTTTACGAAAACGGAAACCCAGTATACTGTATATATGTTGCTACTGCACAAAAGGGATCAACAATTGCAAATATTACCAAAATGCTACATGATAATGGCGCTCTGGCATACACAGTGATTGTTGCGGCCTCATCTTCGGATCCGGCGCCAATGCAATTTTATTCTCCTTTTACCGGTGCGGCAATAGGGGAGTTTTTTAGAGACACAGGAAGACACGCACTTATAATTTATGACGACCTATCAAAACAAGCGGTTTCATACAGAGAGGTTTCACTACTTTTAAGAAGACCTCCAGGCAGAGAGGCTTATCCGGGAGATGTATTCTATTTGCACTCAAGACTTTTAGAGCGTGCTGCAAAAATAAATAACTCTGATGAAATTGCGGCGTCAATGAATGACTTGCCCACATCAATTAAACCACTTGTAAAAGGAGGCGGATCGCTTACAGCTTTACCAATTATAGAAACACAAGCGGGAGATGTTTCTGCATATATTCCCACAAACGTTATATCAATAACGGATGGCCAGATATTTTTAGAATCAGATTTATTTAATTCGGGTGTACGTCCTGCCATTAATGTTGGAATTTCAGTTTCAAGGGTTGGTGGTAGTGCGCAAGTGAAATCCATGAAAAAAGTTTCAGGAACATTAAAATTAGACCAGGCTCAATATAGAGAGCTAGAAGCTTTTGCTAAGTTTGGCTCAGATTTAGATGCGGCTACTACCGCTGTTCTAGAAAAAGGAAAACGAAACGTAGAGATTTTAAAACAAGGACTTAATAAGCCAATGAAAGTTGAAGAGCAGATCGCTATTATTTATTGTGGGGTTAATGGTTTGTTAAATGATGTTCCGGTTGATAAAATAAAAGAATGTGAAGAAGATCTAATTCGGTTAATGAAAAAAGATTTTTCAGAAACATTAACATTACTAGCAGAGGGGAAAACAACAGACGAAATAACAAACTCAATAAAAGAGGCGCTAAAACAGGTTTTAAAAAATTATAGCTAAATAAAATGTCAAATTTAAAAGAAATAAGGTCAAGAATTTCTTCTATTTCATCGACAATGAAAATTACGAGTGCGATGAAAATGGTTTCGGCTGCGAAATTAAAAAAAGCACAAGATAGTATGCAAAATATTAAACCATACTCAATGGCGCTTCAAAACTCAATTCAAAACCTTTTGCCAAATATTAATATTTCAGATATTAAGCTATTATCAAGTTTTTCAGTAGAAGATAAAACCTTAATTGTTTCGATAAGTTCCAACAGGGGTCTTTGTGGTGGGTTTAATGCAAATGTTTTTAAAAAAGCAAAAGGGTATATAAAAGCGAATACAGAGATTATTTCTATTGGTAAAAAGTCGACAGAGAATCTAAATAGGCATGGCGCTAATATAATCACAAAAGAAATAGACATACTCGATAAGCCAACAGTTAAAGGTAGTAGAGAAATATCTAAATTTATTATAGAGGGTTTTTTGCAAGGGAAATGGTCAGAGGTTTTTTTGGTATATAACCAATTTAAAAATGCCGCAACCCAAAATACTGTAGCAGAAAAAATATTGCCAATCACAATAAAAACAAATAAAGAGGATTCTTTGGAAAGAAAAGATTATATTTTTGAGCCAGACAAGTCAGAAATTATTAACAATTTAATTCCTCAACAAATACACACTCAGCTTTTTGAAGCTATTTTAAACTCCATTGCCTCAGAACACGGCGCAAGAATGACAGCAATGCATAAGGCGACAGATAATGCGGAAGAGCTAAAACAGGGCTTGACTTTAACATACAATAGGCAGCGACAAGCAGCAATCACTAACGAAATACTAGAAATTGTTGCAGGAGCAGAAGCACTTAAGGGAGCATAAAAGTTATTAACATCAATAATTTTATCGTCCATCAATTTTATATATTTGACACTTTATGTTTTTTAAAAAAATAACATTACGTCTGCAGATTTTTTTATCAATGATTGCACTGGTAACCTTTGCTCTTCTCATTGTTTCGATTATAAATATTAAACAAATTAAAAAAGAAACGACACAATACAACATAGAGAGATTAGCAAGAAAAGACCGTGCAGTTGCAAAATCAATTGAGTCGATTATTAATATTACCCCACAAAACCATGTTGATCTTCAAACAACATTTAAACCCATTTTAAAGGATGTTGGATATATTCATAACTTAAAAATTAATATATATAACCTTGACGGAAAATTTGTGTGGTCTTCAGACTCAACCCTATTAAAAGACAGCATTATTGTAAGCCCCATTTCTAAAAACATACTTGATTCATGTTTTGTTGCCCCGGATAAAAAAATAAAATATGAAAAAGGGCAATATTTTGGAACATATAGAATCTTGTATCAAGATAAGGATCAAAAACCTCTTTTTTCGTCTTCTCCAATAATAACTAACGAACCGTTCTGTGTCTTAGATGTGATTTATGATAAAAGTACACAAGAGGATATTATAATAAAAACTAACCAACAAATTAAAAAAATAATACAAATTTATATTTTACTGCTTCTTTTTGCTTCGGTTTTTGCATACTTATTACTTCAACAAATTACAAGACCACTAAGATCTATTTCTAGGCATCTTTCTTTAGCCCATTCTGAAAAAAAATCTAAACCACTGACTTGGCCAGTTAAAGATGAAATAGGGCATTTAATAGAAGATTATAACAAACTAATGGTTGAGTTAGAATTGAGAACAAAACAGTTAATAAAAAGTGAAAAAGAGGGGGCTTGGAAAAAAATGGCCAAACAAATTGCACATGAAATAAAAAACCCTCTTACTCCGATGAGGCTAAATGTACAATATTTATTAAAATCGTTTAATGACGGAGATGGGGTTGGCTTATATTCGGATGCATGGAAAGAAAAACTTAACTCTTTTTCCAACACAATGATTCAACAAATAGACACCCTAACTAAAATTGCGAACTCATTTTCCGATTTCGCAAACCTAAACATACAATCCGAAGAAACCTTTTGTTTAAAAGAAGAAATAGAACGAATCGTTCATTTATTTAAAAATAATAATGTGCAATTTAAATCCACGATCAACCCAAATGACTCTACAAATACGGTTATGGACAAGAGTCACCTAACAAGAGTGTTAAACAATTTAATAAAAAACTCATTGCAAGCAGAAAAAAAGGATGTGCCAATAGAGGTATTGGTACAGTTAAAAAAAATGCCAGCAGATTATATGGTTACAGTAAAAGACAATGGGTCCGGTATTCCAAAAGAGATACAGGCGAAAATTTTTGAGCCAAATTTTACAACAAAAAATAGTGGAATGGGACTAGGTTTAGCAATGGTCAAAAAAATTATAAACGACCGAAAAGGGAAAATTAATTATAGAACATCATCATCAGGAACGACATTTGAATTCACGATTCCTTTTAAAAAGTAAAATAAAATGAAAAAAAACTGGTTAAAAAATGGAAAAAGTATTTTATACAGGCACGATACCGAAAGCCTTGCTGTCATCATTAAAATATCTAGAGAAGAACAACTAAACGCCTTGAATAAAGAGGTTATTTTATCTTTGAGCGAGGTTTTAACGAACATAGAGGATGACAAGAAAATCAGGTCAGTAATTATTACTGGAGAAGGCTCAAAGGCCTTTATTGCGGGCGCAGACATTAAAGAATTTCAAAACTTTAAAGAAAAAGAGGCCACCGATCTTAGTAGGTCAGGAAAGAATAGACTATTTAATAAAATTTCAAATTTCAAAAAACCAGTAATTTCAGCAATTAATGGGTATGCCCTAGGCGGGGGCTTAGAGCTGGCACTATCTTCCCAAATAAGACTTGCCTCTACTAATGCTAAAATGGGGCTACCCGAGTGCACCCTTGGTATTATTCCGGGATATGGGGGGACACAAAACCTGGCAAAAATTATAGGCACAGGTAGAGCAATGGAAATGATACTTACAGGAAAGATGATTTCTTCGGAAGAAGCTCATAGGATCGGCTTGGTAAATTATGTTGTTGAGCCAGAAAATTTAATAGATAAGTGTTTGGGGCTTGCAAAATCCATTAAAAACACATCTCCAGAATCTTTAGAGTCGGCAATAAAGTCTATTAATGCCTGTTTTATGAACACTGGAGATAACCTTGAAACCACTGAGTTTGGAAAACTCTTTGAAACAGAAAACTTTACAGAAGGCGTTTCAGCATTTTTAGAAAAAAGACGCCCAAACTTTAATAAATGAGTGAGATACGTCAGCTTTTTGGACAAACCATTATATATGGACTGAGCAGTGTCGTTGCTCGGGTTCTTAATTTTTTACTAGTTCCTCTATATACTGCAAAATTCATTCCATCAGAATACGCAGTAGTAACAGAGATGTATGTTTATGCGGCACTTTTTATAATTATTGGCTCTTTTGGGATGGAGACAGCATTTTTTAGGTTTACAGGATCCGGCCAATCATCCAAAGCGAGCGTTTTTTCGACGGCATATACTTTTTTACTAGCAAATGCAACCCTAATACTTGGATTAGGATTAGTTTTTTATAAACAAATATCATCTATTATTGAATATGAAAATCACCCAGAGTACGTTTTAATTTTTCTCGGCATTATTTTTTTAGATCTAATTACGATCATTCCATTCTCATTATTGAGACAGAAAAATAAAGCCATTAAATTCGCAACAATCAAAATAATAAACATAGCAATAAATATATTTTTCAATATTTTCTTTCTTGTTGTTTGCCCTTATTTAGAGGCTAATGGAATCTCAAAAACATTTGTTGAACAGTTTTATAATCCAGATATTTCTGTCGCCTATGTTTTTATCTCCAACCTAATAGCAAGCATGATAACAGTGATAATACTTGCCCCTGAAACAATAAAAAACTTGGCCCCCCCGAATTATAAATTATTCAAAAAAATGATTAATTATTCTTGGCCTATTTGGATTGCGGGGCTTGCGTTTATGATTAATGAGTCTGCAGATAAGGTTTTAATTAAATATTTATTGCCAAAAGGCATAGCCATGAGGGAGATGGGAATTTATTCTGCATGCTATAAGTTGTCTATTTTCATGACTCTATTTGTTCAGTCTTATCGTTTTGCGGCGGAGCCCTTTTTCTTTAATCAATTTTCAAAACCAAATGCAAAAAAAACATACTCTCTCATGCTTCAATTTTTTGTTTTGTTTGCTTTATCTGTGTTTCTTTTCGTTACCTTTTATATTGACGTAATTAAATTAATTATACCAAACAGCCTGTACCACGAAGGAATTATAATTGTGCCTATAGTATTATTGGCAAATATATTTTTAGGAATTTATTATAATCTGTCTGTTTGGTATAAGGTTACCAATAAAACAAAGTATGCGGCAATTATTTCATCAATTGGAGCATTTGTTACGGTGTTTTTAAATATTATATTTATTCCAGTATATGGATATATTGGCTCCGCCTGGGCAACACTGATACGTACGATTGTGGTACAAGGGGGTGTATGCCCCATGAAATCAGTCTCTGTATGATTGAATTTCATTTTTTCTATATTTGGAATTAGCCTTGCTGCCTCAACAATTGCATTTTTACTTGTATCAGGACGCCATAT
>PBKX01000004.1 GCA_002722215.1 Flavobacteriales bacterium
CTGGACCAGATAATTTTAATAGCACTAACTATATAATCAATAATCTTGTTGCAGGGACATATAATTGTATGATTACTGATTCATTAGAATGTCCAAAAATAATTTCTATTATAGTTAATGAGCCTCCTCCATTAGAAATAGAATTAATAAATGTTGATAACTTAGACTGTTATGATAATGCGGGAGTTGCTCTAGATGTCTCTGGTGGAATAGGAACATTGGAAGGAACCATCAATACTAGTTGGGGCGAAAATAGTGATTTTACATGGAACAATCCAGGACAGTGGTATTTAGAAGAAAATAATTTTAATCAATGGGAGGGATTAATTAATCTCACTGTTGTTGATGAAAATGGTTGCTCAACATCACTAAACAATATATTGGTAGAAAGTTGGAATGACCCAATTGCTAATTTTTCAACATCTACTTATGAAACAGGTTTGTTAGAAACTATTGAATTATTTGACTTGTCTTCACAAGATGCTCAAATCATAAGTTGGCAATGGGATTTTGGTGATGGTAATATGATGAATGAACAAAACCCAATACATTTTTATGACAATCCAGGACAATATAATATATGCCTGATTATAGAGGATGAAAATGGTTGTCAATCCGAAAAATGTAAACTAATTAATATATATAATAATGTTTATGTCTATATTCCAACTGGTTTCACAATCAATGATGACAATATTAATGAAACTTTTCTTCCGAGTGTAAATGGTATTGTGAAAGAATCATATGAAATGTTGATTTATGATCGATGGGGAGGAGTCGTTTTTTCTACAAATAATTATCAAGAAGGTTGGGATGGCACTTATAATGGCAAAGTACTTGAAAGTGGGATTTACTCATATAAAATATCTTATTTAACACCTAATAGCAAGCAAGAAGAACATAAAGGTAGAATCACTTTGATAAAATAAAGCCTGCACAAAAGGTTTAAAGAAATTCAAAAAAAAACGGTAACCTAGTTGTAATAATTCGGTAATTCTGTAATCTAAATTGACCAGACCCGCCCTAGCTATTACAAACAAAAAGTAAATTATATTAGTGTTAATTTCTCAAACATATTCCTGTACGGGAATAATCAATTTAATGATTATTTAATTTTTAAACAAATAAAATTTATTATTGCAGAATAAAAATAATATTCATGAGTAACGAAGACAAAATAAATGAACTGGTTGATCTATTAAATTATATTAAAGAACATCTCGATAACGACTGTTGCCAAACATTAATGGATGCGGATAGTATATCAGTTAAAATAGAACAAACATTAAAAGCAATAAATTTATAATGTGACTATATAAACTCTCACATTATCTTATTGAGACAAATGAGAAGGCAGAATAGTTTCTTGACCTAATTTAATTGCGTCTAAATACCTTTTCATAGCAATACTCTCTTGATCCATCTCTAACTGATAATAGATTTGTTTTAAAGTTTGAATAATAATCTCATCTTTAGGCTGCAGAACAAAAACCTTTTCTAAATTTGGTAATGCTTGAAGACGTAATTCTTTTATTCGCTTAGATAAATTATCATATTTTTTCTGAGATGCATTAATAGGTAAATTATTCTTTTTTTCGATAAAAATATTAGCTTCATCTAGATATATTGCAGCTAAATTATTATAAGCGTCAACATACTTATCATCTAATTGAATTGCATTATTATAGGAATCTATTGCTTTAGGAATATTACTTAAACTGCTATAAGTAGAACCCAACACAAAATGTAAGTCTGGATTCATTGAGTCTGTTTTTACAGCATTATCTAAACTCTTTAATAATGATTCATTGTCACCAGTAGAAATATAATAATTTACCTCTTTAAAAATAATATCTTTTGATTGAGGAATAGATGATCTTGCATTTTTAATTGCATCTAATTCTTGATCTAGATCACCTATCTGAGAATAGCCTTCAATTAGTAGTCTATGATATTTTTCTTCTAACATATTAATTTGAATCAATTGAGATGCCCAAAAGACCACTTTTTCATAATTTTCATCTAAAGAAGCCATTACTGCAGCATTATACATATTCAATGTGTCTTGTTTTTGAATTGGATCAGCCCCATTTATAGTAATGATTTTTTCAAATTTTAATTCTGAATCCTTATAATTTTTAGCTTCATTATCTTTATATGCAGCATCTTGATATAAATTAATACATCTATTCAATTGAATTAAAGATTTTTTAGAATGAGAACCGGAAAGATTAGCATCAGATACAAACGCATTAATTGCAATATCCAAATCAGAAAAATCTGGATCACCATCAGCATTAAACCAGACTTTCTCAAACACACTTAAATAAATTTTACCAAGATAATGGTAGTATTTAGACATTTTCTTTGCCTTTAAGCTTGAGCCTGATTCAATTTTTACAGTTGCATTATCAATAGCTTCCTTAGCTGATACAAGATCTCTTTTATTGTCTAATGCAATAATTGCACTAGTCAAATCTTGATTTTGAGAGAATAAACTACAAGAACAAAAGATTAGAAAACCAAACAACTTTTTATTCATCATATTATTTTTTAAAAAATTTATACATTATTATCTTAACTATCAGAAGAATTTAAATCATCTATTTTAGATTGATTACCATCTACATCTTCGTTATTAACTGAGTCTTCAATATTTTCACCAGAAACATCATCTTCATTTTGATCAATTTCAACCTTAGCAACTGAGGAAATTTGATCATTCTCTTTTAAATTTATTAATTTTACACCTTGTGTAGCACGCCCCATAACACGCATAGACTCAACATTCATTCTAATCATAACTCCACTTTTATTAATAATCATTAAACCATCTTCATCAACAACATTTTTGATAGCAATTAATTTTCCTGTTTTTTCTGTAATATTAATTGTTTTTACACCTTTTCCACCTCTATTAGTGATTCTATATGAATCAAGATCTGATCGTTTACCATAACCATTTTCTGAAACAACTAAAACATGTGATTCTAAATTATTAACACAAATCATACCTACCACCTTATCCTGATTATTAGCTAACATAATTCCCCTAACACCAGAAGCACCTCTACCCATAGCTCGAACTTTAGACTCATGGAATCTAATAGCTTTCCCAGAATTTGCCGCAATCATAACATCACTATTACCATCAGTTAATCTTGCTTCTAATAGGCTGTCACCTTCTCTAATACCAATGGCATTAATGCCATTTTGTCTAGGTCTTGAATAAGCTTCAAGAGAAGTTTTTTTAACAACACCTTTCTCTGTACACATAATAACATAATGTGTATTCAGATAATTTTCATCTTTTAAATTTTTGACATTTAAATATGCCATCACCTTGTCATCGGATGGAAGATTAATTAAGTTTTGTATTGCTCTTCCTTTAGATGTTTTGGATCCTTCTGGTATTTGATATACCCTCATCCAAAAACACTTACCTGCTTGAGTAAAAAACAACATATAATTATGATTAGTAGCAACGAAAATATGTTCAATAAAGTCATCATCTCTAGTCGTCACACCTCTATGTCCAACTCCCCCTCTATTTTGAATACGATACTCTGATAATGGGGTTCTTTTTATATATCCAAAATGAGAAATGGTAATAACTACCTTTTCATCTGGTATCATATCCTCTATGGTTAAGTCTCCACCAGCATAATCAATTTCTGTTTTTCTTTCATCTCCATACTTCTCTCTCATCTCCAGAACTTCATCTTTGATTAAGTTCATTCTCATAGATCTATTTTCTAATAATTCATTTAAATGCTTAATGGTTTGCATTAAGTCAGCATGTTCATCTTTTAATTTATTAACCTCTAATCCTGTAAGCTTTTGTAATCTTAAATCTAAAATTGCTTTACTTTGAATTTCAGATAAGTCAAATTTAGATATCAGACCATTTTTGGCTTCTTCGGGGTTCTTAGAACCTCTAATTAAAGCAATAACCTCATCAAGATTATCTAACGCAATTAATAAACCCTCTAAAATATGAGCCCGTTTTTCAGCTTGTTTCAACTCATACTTTGTCCTTCTCACAACAACATCGTGTCGATGAGAAATAAAATGCTCAACTAGTTGTTTGACATTTAATAACATTGGACGCCCCTTCACTAAAGCAATATTGTTAACACTAAATGAAGTTTGAAGTTGTGTATATTTATATAATTGATTTAAAACAATATTTGGAATCGCATCTCTCTTTAAAACATATACAATACGCATCCCATTTCTATCAGATTCATCTCTAATATCAGAAATCCCATCAAGTTTTTTAGCGTTTACTAAATCAGCTGTTTTAGCAATCATATCTGCTTTATTCACTTGATACGGTAATTCATTAACAATAATTAAATCTTTATTATTTTTTTCTTCAAAAGAGACTTTAGCTCTCATGACTACTCTACCTCTACCTGTCTCCAAAGCATCTTTTACTCCAGAATAACCATAAATCAATCCACCGGTAGGAAAGTCAGGAGCTTTAATAAATTGTATTAATTCTGAAATTGAAATTTCCGGATTATCAATACAAGCACATACACCATCTATAACCTCTGTTAGGTTATGTGGAGGCATATTAGTTGCCATACCGACAGCAATACCTGAAGCACCATTGATCAATAGATTAGGAATACGCGTTGGCAAAACTGTTGGCTCTTGTAATGTGTCATCAAAATTTAATTGAAAGTCTACTGTGTCTTTATCAATGTCTGACAACATCTCTTCACTAACCTTCCTTAATCTTGCCTCAGTATATCTCATGGCTGCAGGACTATCACCATCAATAGATCCAAAATTACCTTGACCATCTACCAATTGATACCTTAAAGACCAAGCTTGAGCCATACGCACCATAGAATCATAAACAGAAGTATCCCCATGTGGATGATATTTACCCAGTACCTCTCCTACTATCCTAGCAGATTTTTTATAGGAACTAGTTGCACGAACACCTAATTCATACATCCCAAAAAGAACTCTTCTATGTACAGGTTTAAATCCATCACGAACATCAGGCAATGCTCTTGAAACAATAACACTCATTGAATAATCAATGTAGGAAGACTTCATTTCTTCCTCTATATTAATTTTTATAATTTTTTCTCTGTCAGACATGTTATAAATACTTATTTTTTAGTTAAATACAAGATAATGTTATTCTAGATATTTTTAGACATAAAAATTAAAGTTTTTTAAAAAAAATAATAATGATATCAAATCAATAAAAAAAGAAAATAATATTATTTATATTTGAAATGTACCACTAGGTTTAAATTAAAAAAAATGGAAGAGAATTTTTCTGCTAACATAAAAGATGTTATTGGGTTTAGTCGAGATGAGGCTTTAAGACTCTCAAATAACTACATAGGAACCGAGCACTTTATTCTAGGCATCATTAAATTAAAAAGCTCTGGGGCCATAAAGCTGTTAAATTTTTTAGACATTAATACGCAAGATCTTCAAAAAGAAATTGAGAAATTTGCAATAAGTAAAGCAAATACTGAAGCAGTTATATCAAAAACACAAATCCCTTTAAAAAAAGAAGCCGAAAAAGCTTTAAAAACAACTTTCTTAGAGGCTCGCGTGTTTAATTCTGGTATGATTGGCACAACCCATTTATTATTATGTATACTGAGAAACAATGAGGACCCTACAACAAAATTTTTAAATAGACATAAAGTTACATACGAAAAAATTAAAGAAGCTTTCTTAAATCAAGAAAATGTGGACCATGATTTTGATGATGATAGTGAATATCCAAAAAAAGAAAGCGAGCAAATAAAATCTTCTATTTCAGAGCATGATGATGAATCGTATCATTCTAAAGATGAAAGGAAACAATCTAGACCTACTAAAAAAAATAAATCTAATACACCGGTACTAGATAATTTTGGCCGTGATTTAACAAAATATGCTGAAGAAGGTAAATTAGATCCTGTAATTGGTAGAGCAAAAGAAATTGAAAGAGTCTCACAAATTTTATCAAGAAGAAAAAAAAATAACCCCTTATTAATAGGAGAACCAGGTGTCGGAAAATCAGCAATTGCAGAAGGACTGGCGATAAGAATCATAAAAAAGAAAGTCTCAAGAGTATTGTTCAATAAAAGAATTGTCGCTCTTGATTTAGCTTCATTAGTTGCAGGAACAAAATATAGAGGACAGTTTGAAGAAAGAATGAAAGCTGTAATGAACGAATTAGAAAAAAATGAGGATATCATACTATTTATTGATGAGATCCATACTATTGTCGGGGCTGGTGGATCTACAGGGTCTTTAGACGCCTCTAATATGTTTAAACCTGCATTAGCAAGGGGCGACTTGCAATGTATAGGAGCGACAACTCTAGATGAGTATAGACAACATATTGAAAAAGATGGGGCATTAGAAAGGAGATTTCAAAAAGTAATTATAGAACCCACATCACCAGATGAAACAATTCAAATATTAAACAATATAAAAGAAAGATACGAAGAACATCATAATGTTATATACTCTGAAGATGCTATACAAGCATGTGTAACATTAACAAATAGATATATCAGTGACAGATTTCTACCGGATAAAGCTATTGATGCACTTGATGAAGCTGGCTCTAGGGTACATATCACAAATATTAATGTTCCAAGAGTTATTACTGATTTAGAAGACAAATTAAATAACATACAAAAAGAAAAAAAACAAGTTGTTAAAAAACAAAGATATGAAGAGGCTGCAAAATTAAGAGACCATGAAAAAGAAACTGAATCAATTCTGTTAGAAGAACAAATTAAGTGGGAAAATCAAATGAAGGAAAACCGGGAAACAGTCACAGAAGAAAATGTATCTGAGGTTATATCTATGATGACAGGCATACCTGTTAAAAGAATTGCTCAAACTGAAAGTCTGCGATTATCAAAGATGGAAGATGATTTAAAAACTAAAATTATTGGTCAGGAAGAAGCAGTGAAAAAAATAGTAAAAGCCATTCAAAGAAATAGAGCTGGATTAAAAGATCCAAATAAACCAATTGGTTCTTTTATTTTTCTTGGACCAACAGGAGTGGGAAAAACACAACTCGCGAAAGAATTAGCAGTCTATTTATTTGACTCTGAGAATAGTTTAATTAGAGTTGACATGAGTGAATATATGGAGAAATTTGCGATATCTAGATTAGTTGGAGCTCCACCAGGATATGTTGGGTATGAAGAAGGAGGGCAATTAACAGAAAAAGTAAGAAGGAAACCATACTCTATTATATTGTTAGATGAGATTGAAAAAGCTCATCCAGATGTTTTTAACTTGTTACTACAAGCAATGGATGACGGAATCATGACAGATGGACTTGGAAGAAGAATTGATTTTAAAAATACCATTATCATTATGACATCAAATGTAGGAACAAGAAAATTGAAAGATTTAGGGAAAGGAGTTGGATTTACCACAAATGCTAGGAAAGAAAATCTCAGCAATCATACAAAAAGTGTCATAGATGCATCATTACAAAGAACTTTTGCTCCAGAATTTTTGAATCGATTAGATGATGTTATATTATTTAACCATTTAAATAAAAATGACATCTATGAAATTATCGAAATAGAATTAAAAAAATTAATTAATAGAATCAAAGAATTAAATTACAACATCACACTAACAAAAAAAGTGAAAGAATATATTTGTGAAAAAGGATTTGATGAAAAATTTGGAGCGAGACCACTAAAAAGAGTAATTCAGAAAAATATTGAAGATTTACTCGCTGAAGAAATTATTACAAATAAACTCAAAGAAGGAGATCATCTCAAGATTGACATGAAAGAAAATAAAATTATTGTTAAGAAGAAAAAATAGCTATTTTTTCTTGCCTAATATATCAATTAATTCTTTTGAAACCCCCGTATTTGAAAATCCTCCATCATGAAATAAATTTTGCATAGTAACTAACTTAGTGTAATCTGAAAATAGAGTAATACAATATTTTGCACAATCTTCAGCACTAGCATTACCTAGTGGTGACATCTTATCAGCGTATTCAAAAAATCCGTCAAAACCTGCAACACCACTACCAGCCGTGGTCATTGTTGGAGATTGAGAAATGGTATTAATCCTAACATGATTATGCTTACCATAATGATACCCAAAACTTCTTGCAATGGATTCCAAATAAGATTTATTTTCTGCCATATCATTATAGTCGGGAAATGTTCTTTGAGCTGCAATATAGGTCAATGCTAAAACCGAACCAAAATCATTTATCGCATCCAGCTGAAACGCTACTTGTAACATCTTATGAAAAGAGATAGCAGAAACATCCAATCCTTTTATTAAAAAATCATAATTTAAATTAGTATAATCACGTTTTTTTCTAACATTAACAGACATCCCAATCGAGTGTAAAACAAAATCTATTTTTCCATCAAAATCTTGCATAGCAGTCAAAAATAAATTCTCTAAATCTGAAACAGATGTCGCATCAGCAGCTATCACTTTACTATTACATTTTGTAGCTAGCTCATTAATTGAGCCCATTCTTAATGCAATTGGTGCATTGGTTAAAATAATTTTAGCACCATTAGCAACAGCTTCTTCCGCCACTTTCCATGCAATTGACTTACTATCTAAAGCTCCAAATATAATTCCCTTTTTACCTTTTAATAATTTATGTGACATTATATCTTTATTTTTTTCAAATATCTAGCATTTTTTTGCATTAGCAATAGCCTCGTCATTTAGTTCATCTCCGCTTAACATTCTAGCAATTTCTTGCACTTGACCTTCGGAACTTAACTTACTGATTTTTGTGGTTGTTATATTATTGTTATTATATTTTAAGACCCGATAATGAGAATCTCCTAAAGAAGCTATCTGAGGAAGATGAGTAATACATAAAACCTGTCCTTTTTTTGACATTTTTTTTAATACACGTCCTATTTTTCGACCAATTTCTCCAGATACACCAGAGTCAATTTCATCAAAAATAATAGTTGAAAATTGACTGATATTAAATAAATTTTTTTTTAAACATAACATTAAACGTGAAATTTCTCCACCAGATGCCACATCACCTATAGGTTTTAATTCATAACCTTGATTTGATGAAAATAATAAATTCACTTTATCAAGACCATATGGAGACAATTGACTTTGATTCAAAAAATTAAATTTAATATTTGCGTTTTTGATACCTAAATCTGCTAAGTCAACAATTATGACATTAGTCAATTCAATAGCACTTTTTTTTCTAAAAACTGTTAACTTATGAGCTATATGAAATAATTTTTTTTCTAAACTCTGAATTTGAATCTCAATTTTGTTGATCTCTTTGGAAATACTGTTAAATAATTTTAACTCTTCTTTCATTTCACTTAACTTATTCAGTATTTCGTTTATCCCAAATAGATTTAGTTTTTTTTCTAACCGATTAATGGCATCAAAACGGTCTTGAATCAATATCAGTCTATTAGGATCTAAATTTAGACTCTGATTTATAGAATGAAACTCCATCATAATGTCATTCATATCTATTGAATTAACCTTTACTCGTTTCAATAAATCTGAGATTACTGAGTCATATTGCTGTATACTTTCTAATTTAGAAATAACAATATGTAAATTACTCATAATAGAATTATCAATATCTTCAAAAATAGATGTGACATCTGAAATCGCCCCTTTAATCTCATTAAGATTATTCATTTTCTTATACTCTAATTCTATTTCATCTTTTTCTCCAATTTGAAGATTTAAATTTTCAATCTCTACAATAAGTGCTTCTTTGTGCGTAATATCTAAATCTGTTCGTGAAAGCAATCTTTTTTTAGATTCAAGAGTGATTTCCAAAGTATGAAGCTCATTAAATACATCCCTATACTCTGAATATATGTTTTCAAATTCTGGGAATTTGTTTTTTGAGAATGCATCTATTACTTGAAGTTGAAAAGTATCATCACGCAATAATAAATTCTCATGTTGAGAATGTATATCAACTAGAAAAAAGCCTAGATTTTTTAAAAGATCTAATTTGACAGGAGTATCATTAATAAAAGCCCTAGATAACCCAGAAAAAGAAAATTCTCTTCTAATAATTAATGTCTTATCATATTCAAGTTCATGTGATAGAAATAAATCTTTAAGATGTAAATTTGAGATATTAAACACACCTTCAATAATTGATTTTTTCGTTTTATCTTTAAAATTTATCGATTCAAATCGATGGCCTAATAATAAATTCAATGCTCCTAAGATAATAGATTTACCAGCTCCCGTTTCACCAGTAATAGTTGTAAAACCTCCTGCGAAATCTATTTCAAGATTATCAATAATTGCATAATTACGTATAAGTAGTTGAGTGATCATATATTAAACTACTGAGCACTTAATATTTTTTTCCATTTTTCAATATCATTGGGAGACATTTCACTAAGTAGATTCACCAATTCATCTCCTTGCATTATATTTCCTTGAGAAAAAATATTGACAATTTCATCTGTTTTTGTATCAAAAAAAATTTGAAATAAATAACCTCGTTGTCTTTGATTCCATCCAGTTCTTAATGCAAGAATACTTTCAGCAATATACTCTCTTACAAAATCTGGTTTTTCTGTAAAATTATCTAATCCTTCCCTATGATATTGATAATAAAAATCGCGCATAACTTCAAAATCTGTACTTAAAAGATTTTCTATCAACCAATAGCGATTATCTAACCCTTCAAATGATTTCCATCCAGTTGCATTATTATCATTTTGTGCATTAGACACAATTTTCTCTGCCTTTTTAAAAAAGGCATCACCACCATTTGCAGAAAAAGTATCATAATCCATTCCAATAATTAAATACGCATAATATGCTAAAACCGAGGTTAAATTAGACAAGTGAGTACTCTCATTAAACTCAAGTGTTTGAAACTCAACATAGCGAAATCTAAATTGATCATCAAAAATATTTAATATTGGACTATTATATAAAGTTTTAAAAACTGGTCGAGATGACTGTACGGATATAGAACCTGAATACTCATCTGTTGATAATTGCTGGTTTAATCTAATTAAGATGGTACAGTCTATACGTTCTTCATTCTCAAACATATCATTTGTCCAGCTAGTATTATTCATAAATTCATAAATACTTTGACGCATAGAGTTAAACATTTCTTTATTTGGACTAGGAATAGAACTATAATTAACACTGACCTTGCAATTCAACTCTTGACTGATTAAAGTTATCGGAAATAAAAAACAAATAATTAAAGCTTTCATTTTAATATCTTATTTATGGAATTATAATACTTATTCTTAAATAATATCTCATCTAAGATAATTTTAGCTACTTTACTTTTTTCCATTAAGGGGAATTCTTGAATCGATAAATCTTGATCAATCAATTTAATTTGATTTGTATTATAACCAAAACAAGTTTTTTTATTTCTCAAAGAATTTAAAACAATTAAATCCATATTTTTTCTTTTCATTTTTTCAATTGCATTCCTCTCTTCATTTTCTGTCTCCAATGCAAATCCAACTAAAAATTGATTCTTTTTACTCTGACCTAACATTGCAACAATATCTCTATTGGCTATAGTTTTTATTGTTATTGTTTTTTGTTTAATCTTCTCTTTTTCAATTTTAATAGGTTTAAAGTCAGAGACAGCCGCTGAAAAAATTGCCACATCACAATTTTTAAATTTTTTTTCAGAGAGGTCAAACAATTCATCAGCAGTCTCAATATTACAGACTGTTATATTAGGGTGATTTACTGTTTCTGAAGATGGACCCAGAATTAAATCTACAGTAGCCCCATAATACGCGGCTTGTCTAGCTAATTCGCAACCCATTTTACCAGAAGAAAAATTACCAATAAAACGAACAGGATCTATTTTTTCATATGTAGGTCCAGCGGTAATGAAAATTTTCTTACCAAAGAATGGCATCAGTTTAGAAAAAAAGTTTTCTAGCTTAATTAAAATATTATGTATATCACACATTCTGCCTAAACCATGTAAACCACTAGCTAATTCTCCATTATCAACATCTAAAATAGTTATGCCTCTTTTTCGAAGTGTTTCGATATTTTTTTTCGTTGCACTATTTAAATACATATCTCGATCCATAGCTGGGGCACAAAATATAGGACAAGTTGACGACAAAAATGTAGCTAGTAAAATATTATCACAACTGCCCGTAGCCATTTTGGAAAGAGTATTTGCTGTAGCTGGGGCAATTAAAAATAAATCAGCCCAAAGACCTAATTCTACGTGATTATTCCATTTTGATTTTTCTGAATCAATAAAATCTATAGTAATATCATGTTTGGATACAGTGGAAAGAGTTAAAGGTGTTACAAACTGAGCAGCGTCTCTAGTTAATACGACTCTCACCTCAGCACCCTTTTTAATAAAAGATCTGACTAATTCCGGTATTTTATAGGCTGCAATACTACCAGAAACTCCTACTAGTATTTTTTTACCAAATAAAGTGGAAAAAGATTTTCTTTTTTTCATATAACCAGAATCTACAAAAGATGCTACTATTAGGTCTAATAAACTTCTCTTGTTATCAAATATTTATGAATTAGGAGCTGACTCTTCCTTTTTAGATTCTTCAAGGACTGTGTCCTTATCAACTTCTTCTGATAATTCATCTAATAAATCATCTTCTTCCTCCAACTGAATATCTTCTTCCTTAACCTTTTCTCTAATATATATATTATCTTCTAGCAGTTCCTGAATAGCAATTAACGTGGGTTTTGGTAGTCTTTCATAAAATCTAGATATTTCAGTTTGTTCTTGATTCTCAAAAACTTCTTCTAAAGTATCAGAAGGAGTAGCAAACTCATCTAGTTTAGCTATTAACTCATCTTTAATTTCAACACCAATTTGATTCGATCTTGTCTTTAAAACATTAATTAATTCATAGACATTACCACCAACACTATCCGCTAATTCTTTAAGATCACGAGATATCGTTGTTCTCGCAGCATTTGTTTTTTTATAATCCATTTTCTATTTCTTTTAATTTTTCATAAATAGACTTCGTATCTTCTTTATACTTCCCTAACGGAAAAGCTAATAAAAAATTATCACATGCAAATATAGCTTCTTTTATTCTTTGTTTCTTTTTTTCTTCTATACTATTTTTTCCTAACTCATAATAAGCCTGTAATTGAATGAAACTTAATTCCTCTACAAGTTTTGTTTCTGGAAAGCGATTTAGAAAATCATCAACTGCATAAATAGCAGACTGAAACTTACCTGTTTCATAATAAGATTTAACAATTTCAAAATCTTTTTTTTCAATTTTTTGATTTAATTTAAGTATTAATTCATTCGCGCGAATAACCCTGTCACTATTAGAGTAATTAGATACAAATAATTGTAATTTTTCTATTGCTTCATATGTTTTTGATTGATCTAAATTATAACGAGGAGATTGTAAATAATAACAATATGCGGACATAAATTCCATTTCTTCTCGTTTTTGAGATTCTGGAAATTTTAAATTAAAATTATTAAAATGATAGGCAGAAGACACATAATCTTTAACATGAAAATTGCTATATATATAGTGATAATAAACATCTTTTGATCTATTTCGATCGCTAAATGCAGTTAAAACTTGCTCAAACAAGGATAATGACCTTGAATAATCTTCATTATTGTAATATGTGAGTGCTTGAGTATATTTAAATTCTGGGTCATCACTCTTGAGAATTTTTTGGTAATCACTACAAGAAAAAATCAATAAAATACACACTAAGGATACAAGAAATCTCATACAACAAATATAATACAAATAGATAATAGTAATCACTCAATTATTATTAAAATCGTATTTTTGCGATTATTTGAGAAAGTTGCTTATGGATTTATTTGAGAAAATAAAAAAAAATAGAGGGCCTTTAGGTCAACACGCGAAAGATGCTCACGGATATTTTACATTTCCAAAATTAGAAGGAGAAATAGCAAGTAAGATGATCTTTAATCAAAAAGAAGTGATCTGTTGGAGTATTAATAATTATCTAGGATTATCTAATCACCCTGAAGTCCGAAAGGTTGATGCTGATGCTACTAAAAAGTTTGGACTTGGAATACCGATGGGCTCACGAATGATGTCTGGTAATACTATTTATCATGAGCAATTGGAAGATGAATTGTCTAAATTTTGTCAAAAAGAAGACACAATATTATTAAACTTTGGTTATCAGGGTATGCATTCAGCTATTGATGCGCTAGTTGATAGAAAAGATGTAATAGTATATGACTCCGAATCACATGCATGCATATTAGATGGCGTAAGGCTTCATCTTGGCAAAAGGTACCAATACCCTCATAATGACATTATAAAGCTTAAAAAACAGCTTGAAAGGGCAACTCAAATTATTAATGAAACTGGTGGATCCATACTTCTTATTACAGAAGGTGTGTTTGGTATGGCTGGAGACCTAGGCAAACTAAAGGAAATATGTGCACTAAAAAAAGAATTCTCATTTAGATTGTTTGTAGATGATGCTCATGGAATTGGTACTATGGGAGAAAATGGAATTGGAACAGGAGAATACTTAGGTGTACAAGATGATATAGATATTTATTTTGGAACTTTCGCAAAAAGTTTTGCTAGTATCGGTGCTTTCATTAGTTCTAAAAAAGATGTTATTGAATACCTAAAATATAATACTCGATCACAAATTTTTGCAAAATCTCTACCCCTACCTCTAGTAATAGGTGCACTCAAAAGACTAGAAATAATCAAAAAAGACCATTCTCTAAGAGAAAAATTATGGTTAATCACTAACCAATTACAAACTGGACTTAAAGAAAATGGTTTTAATTTAGGATTGACCGAAAGCTGTGTCACCCCTGTTTTTCTATCTGGTGGGGTTGGCGAAGCAACTAATTTAACTGTCGATCTAAGAGAAAATTATGGAGTTTTTTGTTCTATAGTAACATATCCTGTTGTGCCAAAAGGTACAATTATGTTAAGGCTTATTCCAACAGCGACACATACAGAGGAAGATGTAGAAAAAACAATTTATGCATTTAAAGAGGTTAAAGAAAAATTATTTTCAGGTAAATATATATCTGATAAAATTGCTGAAGTTTAAAATCTATAAAACTTCGAGACAGTTTGATCACTATGAATTTGAAAAATAAATCCAGCACTATTACTTAAACCAATATCTCTTCCATATAAATCAACTTCTTGCACTATATCTTGCAAGTTTTTTTGTTCCGACAAGTGCACCAGTGCACACCCAATAGTAATATCAAAAAAATCATCTGAATTGATTTCAAAGCTAATTGATTGAATAGAGGCCATTCCATTCGTACCATATGTGTTGGAAAATGGAGTATCTGTGGACATGGTTAAAAAAGATTGATCATATACACCAATTTGATTACCATTTGCGTAAACACATAATTTAAAAAAATAAGATTCACCACTAAAAAAGCCATCTTTTTCGGGTGTTGTAGTATCATCACCCCAAGCTGATAATGCCATACTTGCAGCACTATTCCAAGCAACATATCCAGCACACGACAATTCACCAACATCATCGGTGTAAAAAACACCTATTTGAGCTTCACAAGCTATGCTAGAAATACCAACAGATTCCCCTGTTTCTTCTGAGATTATTAGAAAAGAATTAAAATTATCTTCTAATATTGCAATTGTTGCATTACTAGCAGTATTTGGGAACTCCCAAATGTCACAATCATTCACTTGTGAAAATGACACAAGACTAAAATAAACAACTATGATTTTCAATAATAAACTTTTCATAATGATAAAAAATTATTTTTCTATTACCATATGTTTGACAAATGAAACTTGATCAATACTAACTTTGACTAAATATATTCCATTGACATAGTGACTAACATCTAATTGTTTGTACATTTTTTTTACATAAAAATTGTCAGACCATATAGTCTGTCCTAACATATTACTTATCTCAATATTTATGTCTGATATATGATCTAACTCTAATTTTAAGTCGATTAAATTAGAAGCCGGATTTGGATACATAATAAATGAATGACCAATATCATTATCAATACTGACGTTAGATATACAATCTTCCGTATTATTAAGTGCAATCACATTTTCATAATCTTGATTAACTACATCTATAATAGTTTCAATACAAGCATTCTCTTCTATACTAGAATAATAAATTCTACACAGAGGTGCAGGATCATAATTTTTAATAATTAGAGAGTCTTCATATGAAACACCTAACACCATACCATTTCCAGTGGAAAAAGATGGAGTAATTGGATAATTTTCAACTAAATTTTCAACCGAAGTAATAGATATATTTCCCATAATAAACTGATATCCCAATACTTCATTATCTGGATTTAGAATATGAATATCTACATACCCTTCTTCTAAATTTAATTCTCCAATACTAAACTGAACAGTATCATTCGGATTTGTTATTGACATACCAAATTCACACGGCTCAGATTGATTATCTCGAGTTACATCTTCTTCATTTTCAATACAATTAACAAGAAGTGCTATATCAGAAACTGTAATTTCACCATCCATATCTAAATCATTACAAGAAGTAGCATTCCAATCAGATGAAATAATATCCGAAGCATATATCTGCATATCCGAGATATCTAAAAATGAATCTAAATTAACATCCCCTGAAATAGATTCTCCACCACAAATACCATTGCAATCGTATTGAGCATTTCCAAATTCCACCCCACTACAATCAGTATAAACAGGACACACTGATAATCCATAAGGAGTTTCATCCAAATCATTTATGACTCCATCTCCATCTGCATCTTCATCACTGCTATTCATAATACCATCACCATCAACATCTGGGTCATTAATATTCTCAATGCCATCACTATCAATATCTACTGCCATATAGTAACCTCTAGAACCATCGTCATTTGTAAAAACTCCAATACATGTTTGCTCCCAATTATTTTCATAACTAAGCTCAATATTACCTATCGCATCTGGATCTTGATCCCAATTTGTTCTCACTACAAATGTGTATTCTCCATCAGCAACATCGGTAATATCTATCCACTGGCACGAAAGACCAGATCCATAAATATCACCACAACCTGTTGATATCCCCATAACACTACATCCATAGGTGTATGTCCCTGGCGGGACCCCATATTCATCATCTCCCCCACATTCTAAATCCATGACACAAAAACCATTTTTAAAACCAACCGGAATTAGTTGCCCAGTGGAATCAAATAATACATATTCTGCATAACCTTTATAATGCCAATGATTATGACACATATCCCATTCAAATTGATTTGTCTCTTCATTATCATTAACTGATCCAATGAAATAATCTTGATTACCTACATTTTTAATGTGTGTAGAAAACCTTATTATTGATCGTGTTCCATAACCAGTTAAACAGCCTTCTTCTATTGCACAACCATCTTCATTTTCATAAATCTGTAAATACATGCTAGATTCAAAAGGCATAACTAAAAGATCTGGCCCATTAATACAATCTGGATCACCAGGGTAAATACATGAATTATCATCATTTTCTGCTATGGGATTATAATTACAGGCTGTTTCGTCTGTACATCCAGATATAGGGCCTATATAATCTAATTCCCAGTCAATACTTTCACAATCCCCTTTAATTCTAATATAATATGTATCCCCTGCCGACATTAAAGGATAAATTTGAGATTGTAAACCACATAAATCATCATTATAATAAATAGTTCCATCATTATAATCAGATGGGACTAGTCCTGTACAATAATCATAAACATAAACAATAGTATTACAATCGGATTCACACGTATTAATATCATATTGTCCATTGACTTCAGCTGTAAATACATACCAATAATCATCTGATTCAGTTGTATAATTACCAAGCCCAACTTCAATCGCCGTATTACAATCATATCCAGGCGGGCAATTCATCGTAATTGAACTGTTATATTGAAAATCTGGATTTTCTAATACAAGATTTTCCTCATAATAAACTTCAACACCACCACTTGAATATATCCCATCACCATAACTATCATAAACAGTGAAAATATAACAACCATCATCAGGAAGACAGTATTGAAAAGGATAAGCTACATAAGCTTCTTCAAAGACAGGGTCCTCAGAAGCCCAAATAATACCTTGATTATCATTTAATGTAAAGGATGTTTCCCCAGGATATGGATCTGTGCTAATTAAAATATCAATTTGTATTTCATTTAATGAACATTCCAGATCATATAGACAGGAGCCGTCATCAAAAGTAGCTTCTGGATTAAAATTAATTACACCTTCATCAGTACATCCATAAATGTCAAGTTCATCACATATAGTATTTGCATTTAAATCATTAATACAATTACCAGTACAATCATAATACTCAGCTGGATAGATACAGAAAGACTCATAAATAGCTGTGCCATCATAATTACAAGCTGTATCATCCATACAACCATATAAATCACAATCTTCAGATGCTATGATGAAATTTTCAGCTCCACCATAGCCAGAAGGAGACTCGCCATTATTATTTGCAAGAACAACTCCCCCATCACAAATACTAACTGAGTATGTCCCCCCTGAATTCCACCCATCTCCATAAGAATCATAAGCATTAAAAATATATGTCTGATTCTCATCTAAACAAGCATAACTCGTATAAAGACCCCAATCTATATAAAATGTGTTAAGAGCTGGGCTATTAGCAACAAGAATACTATCTGAACTCTGGATATCCCAAGTAATTTCACTAGCCCAATTGCCTATCATAATATCAATCATAACTAGTTGCTCCCCATCTACACATTCTGTAGGATACTCACAAGAGTCTGGGGCTGAAATATCATTATCTTCACTATAGTTTATAGCTGAAACATCCATACATCCAATAGTATATTCACAACTACCATCATCTTCTAAACATTCTGCACAAAAATTTTCTGCTTCTGGGTCTATACAACCAAACACATTACAATATAATGTTAATGCAAAATCACCTTCATTCGTGCCATAGCCACTGACATATATATAGTATGTATAATCTGAGTCAGCATAAAATGAAACTTGTGAATGCAAATAAGTGCTTTCACAAACATAACCATCATCATTCCCCGTTACACATGAAATGTTAAAACCATCATCTTGAAAAACATGAAGTTTTGTATCATACGAAGAATCACACATTCTTAACATAAGATCAGAGTCATTTCCGTCCAAATAATACCAAACTCCTGGAGACGCATCTACAGATGTACCACAATCATTTAATCCCCATTCTGTTAATTGTTCTTGGTCAGAAGAATAACCGGTGGTTGTGGACTCTATAGATATGTCACATGTAATTTCTAAAGCATTGGATATATCATCATTATCTTGAGAAAAAGACAAAAAATTGCAACAAAAAAAGCATAAAGGAATAAAAATGTATTTCATAATAAACAAATTCAAGTAATAGATATCAAATATACTGAATTCCTATAGTAAAATTTATTAATTGTTGCTAAAACAAAGAAGATCATATCATATATTTTTATAAATTTGAACAAATTCAATAATACATCAAATGTTAAGTAAACAAAATACATTAGCCATTGTCTTTATTTTTGTTGGTTTTTTTAGTCGTGTTCTTCCTCATTTTGAGAATTTTACTGCCATATACGCAATTGCACTATTTTCAGGGGCATTTTTACAAAATAAAAGACTTGCCCTACTTTTACCTATTGGTATTATGATGAGCTCTGATTTAATATTAGGATTCTCACCATATCTACCAACATATATGAGTTTTATCGCGATTGTTTTTGTTGGACGTTTACTGCAAAAAAAACAAAAAATTGAACATATTATCTTAGGAGGAATATCTGCTAGTTTACTTTTTTTTATGATTACTAATTTATTTGTTTGGATAAACTCATCCCCAGCAGATGGGATATTTTATTGCCCAAAGACCCTAGTAGGTTTAATTAAATGCTACACACAAGCTATTCCTTTCTTTTGGAACACATTATGTGCAACGATGTTATATTCAACAATCCTATTTTATTCATTCAGGGTAATCAATTCGAAATTATTTAAAACAGTAAAATGACAGAAATATTAGTACTTGGCGGAGGAAGAGTAGGTAGTGCAATTGCATATGATTTATCTAAAGACTATTCTGTCACTGTAGCAGATATCAATCAAGAAACATTAACAGTTCTTGCTGAAAAATATAAACAAAAAACTATTTATGCGGATTTTTCAAATCTAATTGATTTAAAAAAAATACTAAAAGAATATGACTTAATTATTTCTGCCGTACCAGGGTTCATTGGATTTAAAGTATTAAAAACAATTATTGAGAGCAAAAAAAATGTAGTTGATATATCCTTCTTCCCAGAAAACGCACTTGATTTACATGATTTAGCAGAAAAAAATAATGTTACTGCTTTAGTAGATTTTGGTGTCGCTCCAGGACTAGGTAATATACTATTTGGTCATTATGACACTTTAATGAACATCGATAAATATACATGTTATGTTGGCGGATTACCAAAGATTAAAGAGAAGCCATTTGAATATAAAGCGCCCTTTTCTCCTATTGATGTGATTGAAGAATATACTCGTCCTGCTAGATTATTTCAAAATGGCAACATTATAGTGAAAGAACCATTAACAGAAATTGAGTTAATTAAATTTAATACATGTGAAGATTTAGAAGCGTTTAACACAGATGGTTTACGCAGTTTATTATATACTATGTCACATGTACCTTACATGAAAGAAAAAACACTCCGATATCCAGGCCATGCAAAAAAAATACAGTTTTTAAAAGATGGGGGATTCTTTTCATATAATGAGAAAACAATCAATGGTGTGAATTACCGTCCTCTTGAAATCACTGCCGACATACTTAAAGAAAACTGGTTTTTGAAAGAAAACGAAGAAGAATTTACAGTAATGAGAATTATATTAGAAAATAAAAATCAAAATATAACAATTGATTTATATGATGAATATGACAAACATACTAACATTACATCTATGGCGAGAACAACAGGTTACACATGTACAGCTGGCGCAAATCTACTGACAAATAACTTGTTTAAAAATAAAGGTATATTTCCACCTGAACTAATAGGAAAAGATAGAAAATGCTATGACTTTATTATGAAGCACCTCAATCAACGCAATATTCATTTAAATACAAATAAAAATTAAATAATATAAATTTCATTTATATTTGTATTCCTAAATTTATAGCACTTATAAAAGAAAAAATTATATGTCTGAAAAAGTAAAATCAAATTGTTCAACATCTAGTAATTGTTATGCCATTATTGCATTATGTGTAGCATTTCTTACCCTTGGTCTTTTAATTGGGAACTGGGTTGGAAAATGTCAAAAATCAACAAAATGCAATAAATCAAAAACGTGCCAGCCTTATTCTCTTGATGCAAAAAGTGGGAGTACGTGTACATGGTCAAAAACAGAAAAATCAGAAAAACAATGCACAACTAAGGGAGAAAAAACTTGTTGTAAAAAATAATATTAATTAACACATTAAAATATTCAAAAGTGAAAATCCAAAAAATAACCATCTACTGTATAATATTCTTCTTATTCACATCTTGCAACACTAATAAAACTGCTACTCAAGATGATTTTCAATATCTAACAGAACAATTTGCAGATTTAAAAATGATCCGCTACAAAGTCCCTGGTTTTGAAAATTTAGACTTAAGACAAAAAAAATTAATCTATTTTTTATCTCAAGCTTCACTGAGTGGTCGAGACATAATATTTGATCAAAACTATAGGCATAACTTAAGAGTAAGAAGAACTCTAGAAACTATTGTTGCTAATTATCCCGGTGACAGACAAACAGAGGATTTTGCATCATTCATGGAATATACTAAACGCGTATGGTTCTCAGGGGGAATACACCACCATTATGCGTCTAAAAAGATGAAACCGAAATTCTCATCTGAATACTTTGTTAATGAATTGATTTATCTAACTGAATCTTCAGAAGAATATGCTTTTCCACTTATAGAAGGCGAGGATAAAATGGACCTTGCAAGAGAACTAGATGAAATTATCTTTAACCAAGAAATAGACGCCAAACGAGTAAATCGAGATGCAGGTATCGACATAATAATAGGGTCAGCAAATAATTATTATGGGCCTAATGTCACGCAAGAAGAAGCTAATATATTTTATAAAAAAGATATTGAAGATAAAGCACCAGAATATGGTCTTAATTCTAAATTAGCTAAAGATGATGATAATAATTTATATGAAAAAACATATAAAATAGGTGGAATGTATAGTGATGCTATTGAACAAATAATTTATTGGATAGAAAAAGCAAAAGATGTTGCTGAAAATGAAGATCAAAAAAAATCATTTGAATTACTAATTGAATACTATAAAACTGGGGACATATCTAAGTGGGATGATTATTGTGTACAATGGGTACAAACATTAACAGACATAGACTGGATTAATGGTTTTGTAGAAGTATATGGGGATGCAGCCGGAAGAAAAGGAGCGTATGAATCTATTGTTCAAATAAAAGATATGGAGGCGTCTAAAACAACAGAAGTAATTAATGAATATGTCCAATGGTTTGAAGACAATTCAAGTATTATGGATGAACATAAAAAAGAAAATGTTGTTGGAGTAAGCTATAAAGTAGTGACGGTAGCGATGGAGTCTGGAGATGCATCGCCCTCATCTCCAATTGGAGTTAATTTACCAAACAATAACTGGATCAGGACTGAAAAAGGATCAAAATCTGTAAGCTTAGGGAATCTTATTGCAGCATATGATGGCGCAGCTACTGGATCCGGATTCTTAAAAGAGTTTTGCTATTCAGAAGAGGAAGTAGAAAGAGCAAAAAAGTATGGAGATATAGCTGATAAATTAGGCACATTACTTCATGAAGTAGTTGGACATGCATCTGGAAAAATCAATGAAGGTGTTGGTACTCCTAAAGAAACATTGAAAAATTATAAATCTACATTAGAAGAAGCGAGAGCAGATTTAGTTGCACTATATTATATTATAAATGAGAAACTAGTTGAGATAGGACTAATGGAGTCTATTGAGTGTGGAAAAGCAGAATATGATTCTTATATAAGAAATGGATTAATGCTTCAATTAAGAAGGATTGAATTAGGACAACATATTGAACAAGACCATATGCGAAATCGACAACTTGTATCAGCATGGGCATATGAAAAAGGACTTTCTGAGAATGTAATTGAAAAAAAGATAAAAGATGGAAAAACATTTTTTGTGGTTAACAATTACAAAAAACTGCAAAATATTTTTGGAAAATTATTAAGAGAAATTCAAAGGATTACTTCAGAAGGTGATTTTGAAGCAGGGCAAGCACTAGTAGAAAATTATGGAGTAAAAGTTGATCAAAAAATTCACACAGAAGTTTTAGAGAGATCAAAACAATTTGATAGCGCACCATATGGTGGTTTTATTAATCCAAAATATTCATTGGCAAAAAATGAAAAGAATGAAATCACAGATGTTATAATCGAATATCCTGATGATTTTACCACGCAGATGATGGAATATGCTAAAACATATTCCTTTCTACCTCATAGAAACTAAAATCAGCTAGTAAAAAAGGAAATTCCTTCATTGGATAATCCTTTTAGTATTGGCTTATAGATTTCTTGATAGATAGGTATTTTGACTCCTTTTAGTGATATTTTATCTTGAAGCAACAGTTTACATGCAAAAAAAACTGGTAAGCCCACTGTTTTAGACATTGCTGTTTGAATACTATCATCCCCCTTCACAACCATAGATAATTGCATTTTATGATCTTCATTGTTAAGGGTGTAATAAAATTTATGCTGCATAACAATCATATCTTTATCTAATTTATCTAAAGACCATTTTTTCTTTAATACTTCTAGTAAATAATCAGAAGGACTACGATAATTTATTTCCTTGTTTGTATGATGAAATAAATCAAGATAAGCCATTTTTTTATTTATTTTCTCATTATTAAGCTCTGTTAAATAATCTAAAAATATATCTTCCGAAATTAACTTTGTACAAGTATCTTCTGAAGTCATGCCCAATTGAACAAATACATTCCAAGCCTCTGAAAAACCAACTTTTCTCAATGTACCTCTTACTATCGTATGAGCATCTAATAAGTTATATTTCTGTTGATAATGTAATGAATCTCTATTTGCATAAGATTCGAACTCCCCATAATGAGGTATAATAACGTTTTCAGTATGTGAAAAAACTTCATCATACCCAAACTCTTTTATCGAACCATTCTTTAGATAAGAGGCTCCTGAACTTCCAGCTAAAACTACATTTTTTGGATTCCAAGTAAATTTATAATTCCATGGATTATTATCCGATTCTGGGGCAATTAAACCACCACAAAATGATTTAAATGTGTTAATGACAGCACCCTTTTCATGTAACGAGTCTATAATATCCATCGCAGAGATATGATCTATACCAGGATCTAATCCAATTTCATTTAAAATTAAAATATTAGATCTTTTAGCATCAGAGTCTAATTTTTGAATTTCATCAGACACATAAGATGCTGTGATGAGATTTTTTTTAAATTCCACACAATCTTTTGCTACTAGAATATGAAATTTCGGAGGAAGCATAGAAATAACTAAATCGGATTTTGAAATCTCTCGCCTTCTTGATTCATTATTATTAATATCAATTGATAGAAAACGACATTTATTTTGATTAACATAAGAGTTAACAAAAGCATTTGAGCACTGATCTGCAAGCACAATTTCAGCATTAAGTTCTTTGCGAGAATTTATCAAATACTTGATTAATGTATGTGTTGATCTTCCAACACCCAATAACAGGACTGTTTTCATAATTTTTAAAAAAATAACAATTTTATTTGATAACTAACTAAAATAAATACATAAATTAGTCTATCTAAATTGTTTAAATCTAAATAAGATGAAAAAACTAATTATTTATATGTTCTTCTTTCTATCTGTCCCCACATTTTTAATGGCAAATGATTGTAATTACTTAATGGATGACAATAGAATGATTAGTGTTATCCAACAAATGGAAAACCAAACAAATGATACAAGAAAGATGAACACTATTAAAGCATATCTTCAAAGACTTTGCATCAACACCAATCAAATGCTTACCATTATGGAAGTTTTTGAATCAGAACAGGTTAAATACGATTTTTTTATATATTCAAAGGAATTCATTACTGATTTAGAAAATTACAAGAAACTTATCAAATAATAACAATACATAAGATAATTTAATCTTAAGTAATATGAATACAATTGGAACACAATCACCGGTTGATATAATTAGTTTTATAGATGAACATAATAGTATCAATTGGAACGCAGGTCCTGAAGAACTAGTCCAAAGATCCATGGAAATGAAAATGGGACAATTATCAAATAATAATGTTTTAGCGATTGACACAGGTAAATTTACAGGAAGATCACCTAAAGATCGATTCATTGTCAAAGATGAAATCACAAAAAATGACATTGACTGGGGGGCTATTAATCAACCTATTAATGAAGTCAATTATCAAAAAATTAAATATGATTTGATTAAGTATCTAAAAAATAAAAGTTTATTTGGCAGACATTGTTATGCTTGCGCTGAGCCAGAATATAAGCTGAATATTACATTAATTACTGAATACCCTTGGTCTAATTTATTTGGATATAATATGTTTCTCAGGCCAAATACAAGTGAATTACAGTCATTTTTGCATGAATGGATCATTTTATGTGCACCTGAATTTAAAATTTCCAGTCCAGAAAAACATGGTATTAATCAAGAAAATTTTTCGATTTTAAATTTTAAAGAAAAAGTAATTATCATAGGAGGCACAGGTTATACCGGCGAAATCAAAAAAGGTATTTTTTCTGTTTTAAATTATATCTTACCAAAATCAAGATCGGTTTTACCTATGCATTGCTCTGCAAATATCGGTTTTAAAAATGATACAGCTTTATTTTTTGGACTTTCAGGAACCGGAAAAACAACACTATCCGCGGATCCGCACAGAAAATTAATTGGAGATGATGAACATGGGTGGTCTCAAAATTCTATTTTTAATTTTGAAGGTGGATGTTATGCGAAATGCATTAATCTATCTGCTGAAACAGAACCAGATATTTTTTCAGCGATCAAAAAAGGAGCTTTGTTAGAAAATATTTGTTTTAAAAAAAATAATGAAGTAGATTTTACGAATTGTTCAAAAACAGAAAATACAAGAGTAAGTTATCCTATATTTCACATAAATAATATTGCACTCCCATCGACTGGGCCATCTCCAAAAAATATATTTTTTTTAACTGCTGACGCTTTTGGTGTCTTGCCTCCTATATCTAAGTTAACTAATGAACAAGCGATGTACCATTTTATCTCTGGCTACACATCTAAAATTGCTGGAACAGAAGAAGGTATTGTGGAACCGGAAGCAACTTTTTCTGCATGTTTTGGCGCTCCATTTATGCCTCTTCACCCAACTGTATATGCAGAAATGTTAGGTAAAAAAATAGAAAAGGAACAAGTAAATGTATGGCTAATTAATACTGGCTGGTCTGGTGGTCCTTATGGAACAGGAAACAGGATTAAATTAAAATACACAAGGTCTATGATTAGTTCAGCAATGAACTATGAGTTAAACGAAGAAGAATCTGAGACACACGACATATTTGGCTTAAAAATGATAACAAAATGCCCTAATGTACCAGATCATATACTAAATCCAATAAATACGTGGGAAAACAAATTAGATTATACTAACAAAGCAAAAAAATTAGCCGATCTATTTCATGTTAATTTTAATCGTGTAATCCAATCAACCAATTCTAATCTCATGATTAAATCAAAAGAATTACAAAATATTATATTGGGAGGGCCATTAAGTAAATAATGAACTGAATTTATTAATATGGATCTTTTTTATGTTGAACACATATCAAATAAAAAATTATCAGTAAGTGAAAGTAAGCATTGTCTAACTGCATTAAGAAAAAAAGTAAACCAAAAAATACTTTTAACAGAGGGAAAGGGAATAACGTATAGTGCAATTATCGAAAGCATCCAAAATGGTCAGGTAATATATACAAATATTAAGTCCATATATACATATCTACGAAAACCGAAAATTCATATTGCTATTGCTCCAACAAAGAATAAAGCAAGATTTGAATGGTTCCTTGAAAAAGCTACAGAAATTGGCGTGGACATCATTTCACCACTAATATGTCAATACTCTGAGAGAAATAAAATTAATGAAACTAGAGCTAAAAAAATTTTAATCTCCGCAATGAAACAATCTAAAAACCCTATACTACCAACACTTAATTCACCTATCTCATTTGAAGAAATGATGAAAAATCCTCCCAAAAACTGTTATATTGCACATTGTCAAAACAGAAAAAAAATACCTTTCAAAAAGCTTTTAGTTAATTTAAAAAATCCACACACTATTTCTCTTTTTATTGGACCTGAAGGTGATTTTAGCGAAAAAGAACTTAATTTTGCAGAAAAAATCGGGTTTGTTTCAATAACATTAGGAGAACAAAGACTACGAACTGAAACAGCTGGTATTGTAGGATGCAATATGATAAATTTATTATTATGAAGTATATATTTATTTTTCTTATATCTAGTATTACTTTTTCACAAAATAGTTATGAAATAGCAGTTTTAAAATATAATGGAGGTGGTGACTGGTATGCAAACCCTACTGGATTAAAAAATTTAATTAGATTTTGCAATAATAATCTAAATATGAATATTCAAGAAAATTATGATGTAATTGAAGCAAGTAGTCAAAATCTTTTTGATTATCCTTTTATCTATATGACAGGCCATGGCAATGTCCTATTTAATCAGTCTGAAATCAGGAATCTAAGAAATTACCTAATGGGTGGCGGGTTCCTACATATAGACGACAACTATGGGATGGATAAATATATTCGAACCGAAATGAAAAAAGTATTTCCAGATTTAGAATTTATAGAAATTCCCAATAACCATGATATATATCATAATATATATGAATTTCCGAACGGATTACCTAAAATACATGAACACGATAACAAACCAGCACAAGGTTTAGCATTAATATATAATAATAAAATTATATGCTTTTATTCTTATGAATCTGACTTGGGAGATGGATGGGAAGATCAGAACATACATAATAACCCTGAATATCTGAGACAGAAAGCATTAAGAATGGGAGCCAATATTTTATGTTATTCCATGAATCGAATATAATGACAGACTCAATTAAAAATATTGCCATCCTACTATTAATTGGAATAGGTTTATTCTTATTAACAAAGATTCAACTATTAATTATATATCTATTTATTTCCCTAGTAATTTCAATTACTATTAACCCATTATCTAACTGGCTTTGTGGTATTACTATATTGAAAAAATCTATCAATAAAACAATATCTACAATTCTTTGCTTATTCATTGTTTCAACTTTCACCATCCTATTTGGATACATTTTATCTCCATTAATTATAGAAGAAATTCAAATTATTAGCTCAGTTCAAATAGAACAAATTCAAACATTTTTAAATATAGCTACAACAGAAATAAATGAAAAGTTTGACTCTTTGAATCTTGATATTGAAGTAAACTTAATGGACTTATTAAATATCTTGAACATATCATCAATTACAGGAATATTTCAATCTATGTTAGAGATTTTTGGAAATATTTTTATGGCTATTTGCTCTATTTTATTTATATCGTTTTTTTTAATTCGAGACAAGGAATTACTAAAAGATAAAGTGATCGACATTATGTCTTATGCCATTCCAAAATCAAAGCAAAAAATTAATACTATCATCTATTTTATAAGAAGATATTTCATTGGATTATGTATACAAACAACTATATTATTTCTATTATTTGGAATTATTATGAGTATCCTTAAATTACCAAATCCATGGACATTAGCTGTATTTGCTGCAATTATAAATATCATACCTTATTTTGGGCCATTAATTGGATTCACATTTACAAGTGTTATTGTAGGAACAATTTACTTGGATCAAAATATGATAAATTTAATTTTACCATTAATTATCAAATGTTTCTGTTTATTTGGACTGGTTCAATCAATAGATAATTTTTTAATACAACCTACCATCTATTCTAAAGCATTTAATGCACATCCTTTAGAAATATTTTTTGTGGCACTGTCAGCCGGTTTTATTGGCGGATTAATGTGGATGATAATTGCGATGCCTGTATATACAATTATAAGGATTATTTTTTCAGAATTATTAGGAAATATTCAGAAAGTCTAAAACATCAAATTTATCAATAAAATCGCGTGAACTATCTATTTCTTTATGAATTGGATAATTGTCTCCAGAATGTGTAGAGAAATTAATTTTAGTGATGAATTTATTAATGATAGGAGAACTCTTTCCTTTACATGCTTTTTGAAGACGAATAGCATAAAGACTATTTAATAATTCAATAGATAAAATAGTCTTTAAGTTTTCAAGGACTTTATATAATTTTAGAGCTGAATTAGCCCCCATACTAACATGATCTTCTTGGCCATTTGATGAGACAATACTATCAATAGAGGATGGAGTACAATATTGTTTGTTTTGACTAACTATAGAGGCAGCCGTATATTGAGCAATCATTAACCCAGACTCTAAACCTGGATTTTCTGTTAAATAAACAGGTAAATTTCGCGCGCCAGATATCAATTGGAACACTCTTCTTTCTGATATATTACCAAGTTCAGAAAGAGCAATTGCTAGATAGTCCATAGCCATAGCTAACGATTGGCCATGGAAATTACCACCAGATAAAATTTTATCTTGATTTGAAAAGATTAAAGGATTGTCTGTTACAGAATTTATCTCAATTTGAAAAATTGAATCAACATGATTAATCACATCTAGTGATGCACCATGCACTTGTGGAATACATCTAAATGAATATGGATCCTGAACATGTTTCTTGTCCGATTGAAATGTTGGGCTTCCATTTAAAATTTTTAAAATTTCTTTAGCGGTATATTGTTGACCATAATGTGCTCTCACTTGAGAAACAAGTGGATTAAAAGATTCATTTTTACATAAAAATGAGTCTAAGGAAATACATGCAATTAAATTAGCAAAATGATATAATTTTCTAGCTTCCACAATGCAATAAACGCCATATGCAGACATAAATTGAGTCCCATTTAAAAGTGCAAGCCCCTCTTTAAAAGATAATGTAATAGGTTTTTTATTAATTTTTTTATTTGCAGATTCTGATATCAACATATCTGCAACAGCAGCAAGTGGAGCAAGGTCACCGGACGCACCTAAAGATCCTTGCTCACGAATTTTGGGTAATATATGCTGGTTATAGAACATTACTAATCTATCAACAACCTTTATTCTAATCCCCGAATAACCAAAGCTTAGTGATCTTATTTTTAAAAGAACAATTATTTTGACAATTAATTCTGGAATGTTTGGACCAGTACCACAATGATGAGATTTGACTAAATTCTTTTGAAGATCTTCAATTTCTAATGGATCAATTTTTTGATTACACAACGAGCCAAAACCAGTATTTAGTCCATAAACAACTTCATTAGTATTAATAATTTTTTTTTCTAAATATTCTCTCGAGTTATTAATCTTCGAGATAGTTTTTTGAGACAAAAATACTTCTTGATGTTGTATTGCTGATTTATAAATATCCAATAAGCTAACATCATCCCGTCCAATATCAAATTTATTGTTTCTGTACTTCATAATAAATTAATGAATTCTTCAAGAGTTAGTGATTTTTGATTCCCATTGAACATATTTTTAACACTGAGTTTATTAGTCTTGATTTCATCCTCTCCAATCATAATTACAAATTTAACCCCCCTTTTATTAGCATAATTCAATTGTTTGTTCATTTTGATGTCATCAGGGTATAACTCGGAAGAAATACCTAACTTTCGAAGTTTATAAATATATGCTTGAGCAATTTGCGCTTCTTTTAAACCAAAATTAATAAATAGCACATCAAGACCATTATTCCAATCTTTTGGGAACAAGTCAAGTTCATCTAATAATAAACATAAGCGCTCTAACCCAAAAGATATCCCTACTCCACTCAAATGTTTCGTGTTGAATTTTTCAGTTAGCTGATCATACCTGCCTCCTCCCAATACGCTACCACCATTATTACTATTTAAAGATAATGCCTCAAATACTGATCCTGTATAATAATCTAAACCCCTGGCCAAAGATAGATCTAAATCTATATTTTGATCAGGAGGAAGATTATCAAATATAAATTGTAGCTCCTCTAAGCCTATTTTTAAATTTTCATTAATAGCGAAACAAGATAAGATATGAGATTTTTTTTGCATAAAAGAGCCTTTGAAGACAAATAAATTTTCAAGCAATAAAATCTCATTTTGAGAAAGCCCACAATCCAATAATAATTGTTGAATTTTTTTAAAATCAAGTTTATCTAATTTATCTATGATGGTACAAAATCTTGAAAAATCTAAAGCATTAGAAAAAGATTCAAATATCCCTTCCAATAACTTTCTATTACTTATCCTAATGACCATGTTTTTTAAACCTAACGCATCAAATATCGCATATATTAAATTAATTAAGTCAATTTCTAACCATAATGATTTAGTACCAATAATATCAGCATCGCATTGAATAAATTGTCGCAATCTTCCTTTTTGAGGACGATCTGCTCTAAATACAGGACCAATCTCATATCGTTTAAAAGGTAAATTAATAAATGACTGATTCTCTGAAACAAATCTAGCAAAAGGAAGTGTTAAATCATATCTCATTGATTTATCGCTAATAATACTAGATAATTCATGAGATGTTAAACCTTTCACGTCCGTTTGAATCCGACTCAAATAATCTCCGCTTCTTAATACTTGAAAAATTAACTTATCTCCATCATCGCCATAACTACCAACAAGATTATCTCTTTTTTCCATTAAAGCAGTAGAGATTTGAGAAAATCCAAACAAAGAAAATTTTTCTTTCATTAAAGACAAAACATACTCTCTCCTATTGACTTGAATAGCATTAAAATCAGGAAAGCCACTTAAAGAAAATTGTTTTTTCATACTTAATTCACAAATGAATCGATTACAAAAATAAATAATCTTGACTCGTTATTAGACATATATATTAATTTTGTTACTAGAAATACATTATGATGAAAAAATATATATACATAATTATCATATTATTTTATTCAAATTTGTTAGCACAAAACAGTACGCCTTTAGAATTATCAGCCGATCTAACAGGGAATAAAATTATAGACTACTATTTAAAAGGTATTGGTGGAGAAAAAAAACTTAAAAAAATTAAAACCTTACAAAAGGTATTCAAATCACATATATTCAACACTCCAGATTTAGGGGCCACAGTAAAAGTATTATATAAAACACCTAACCTATATGCTTTTAAATTAGAAATACCTGAAATAGGAGAAATAGAATCAACAAAATATAATGGAGAAACCTGTATAGTCGAAAGAAATTACAATAATAAAAAAACTATTCGACAAATAGAAGGAGAGTTATTAAGACAAAAAATATATGAATTTCATATGTTTCCTATCTTAGACTTAAAAAATAATAATACAGTATTTACATTAATTGGTATTATTGAAGAAGAACATCAAAAATTTTATCAAGTTAAAGTTGAAAGTGATATAACATCAACAGTTTTGTTATTCTTCCATATCGAGAATTTTTTACTTGCTAGTAAAAAAATAATTGAAAATAAGACAATACGAACCACTCAATTTACAGATTATAGAAAAATAAGCGGAATATGGTTCCCATTTACTGAAATCACTACAATTGAATTTAATGGGGATATTGGGCAAAAAACAATTAACAATATGATCGAAGTTAAATTTAATGAAACACTAACAATCGATCAATTTCAATAAAAAAGGGCCTCACGGCCCTTTTTTTACAATCAATAAATTTATTATTTATGCCTTCTTTACCAACGGTAATCCCGTTCTAGCACTTTCGACAACCTTTTTACCAGCTGGTAAATCACATGCATTTGATCTTTGATCTCCTGCAAAATAATAAATTGTTTGAGTTCTGCCACCTCTAAGAGTAACATCTTTTGAATGTAAATAGTAAGTTTTTCCTTTACTATTTTTGTGTGAATAAGCCATAATACTTAAATTTTAGTTAAAGTTCGAACTGAATATAGTAATTATTCTCGAATTCTTATCTAAAAAGCAAGTTTTTTTTTGCTGAAAAAATACTTTTTATTGAATTTGGCCAAATTCTAGTAAAATTTGACTAAAAAAAATGATTTAAATAGATCAAAATATACTTAAATTGTAATAAATACAAATAATATGCAGTTCGAAAAAAAACTAATTAGTGATGGAAAATACTTATTTAAGTATAGGGGACAAATACCTATAATACTATTTTTAATTTCTATCCCAATTATATCCGAAACAAGTTACTATAATATATATAATACTAATTTAGTTTTTTTGATTCAATGCTTAGGTGTAATAACAAGTGTAATAGGATTATTATTGAGATATTATACTGTGGGAACAACCGCTGAAGGAACATCAGGCAAAAATCGAAATAAACAAATTGCAAAACATCTAAATACTAAAGGAGCATATTCCGTTGTGAGAAATCCTTTATACCTAGGAAATTATATGATTTGGCTGGGACTTTCAATATTTTCAATTAGCTATATTCTTATCATTATTACAACTTTATTATTCACTATACATTATGAACGTATTATACTATCTGAAGAAAATTTTCTGTTAGCTAAATTTAAAAAGAAATATGAAAAATTTGCTCAAGAAGTACCTATATTCTTTCCTAAATTTCAAAATTTCAAACACTCCAATATCCAGCTTTCAATTAAAAGAATATTAAAAGAAGAGCACTCACCAACTTTAACCACGATATTATCATTTATATACATTGACATTCTCACAAAAACTATCGATGCTCCAAACTTTTTATTAAGTCCAACAAGTAACTTAGACTGGCAATGTTATATTTTAATTGTTGGAATAACTATCTATGTTATAATATGTTTGAAATTATTTAAACGTTACACTCAATTATTAGATTGAGAAAATAATATAGAAGATAAAGACAATAACAAAAATGTAATACCCCCATTAACAATAATTAAATCGGGGCCAAAATTAAATCCATTAAAAATATACTCATCATAAACAGAAACCACATAAGATAAAATAGGTGATAAAATGACTATAAAGGGGACATGAAAATCTATAATACGTCTCTTGGTAAATATACCAAACAAAAACAAGCCCAATAAGGGTCCATATGTATAACTAGCTACAAGAAAAAGGGTAGCTATAATATTGTTATCATTTAAATAATTAACTAATAGAATTACAATAAATAATAAAGCAGAAATAGATAGATGCACTATTTTCCTTTTTGAAAAGGAAGTAGATTTCAAATCATTAGAATCAAGCCCCAAAAAGTCTATGCAAAAAGAAGTAGTTAAAGAAGTTAGCGCTGAATCAGCACTAGAATATGCTGCTGACATCAAACCTAATAGAAATAAAATAAATACTAAAGGTCCTAAATCACCATACTGTATAACATCTACAAATAAATTGTCTCCGGAACTTGCAATACCATAAACATCAGCATATTGATATAATAATGCGCCTAAATACAGAAAAAAGATATTTACAATTAACAATATAACACTAAACCAAACCATGTTTTTTTGAGCTAATTTTAAATTTTTACACGATAAATTTTTCTGCATCATATCTTGATCTAATCCAGTCATAGCAATAGCAATAAAGACACCTGATAGAAAAGCACGAATAATATTATTACTATTATTAAATTCATCAAAAAGAAAAACTCGTAAACTTAAACTATTATTATGAATACTATCATATACAGATGTATATCCTAAATAATTATATATCGTATATATGCATATCAATAATGTTAACAACATAAAAGTAGTTTGAAGTGTATCAGTCCATATAATAGTTTTTATACCACCTTTATAAGTGTATAACCATATTAATCCAATAGTAATTAGAGTAGTGATAAAAAAAGGGACTCCTATTTGATTAAATAATAATGATTGTAAAACTAATGCTACTAAATATAATCTCAAAGATGCACCTAATAATCGAGAGATAAAAAAATAACCGGCTCCACATTTATGTGCATAATAGCCAAAACGTGATTTNAAATACTCATAAATAGAATATAATTGCATTCTATAGTATATGGGCATAAGNACATAGGCCACAAATAAATANCCTGGAATATAACCTAATACCATTTGTAGATAAAAAAATTCGGATTTACAAATCCAACCAGGTACCGATAAAAATGTAATNCCAGATAATGTAGCCCCNACCATCCCATAAGCAACAATGTACCATGGAGATTCTCTTTTTCCTAAAAAAAATGTCTCATTACTAGCATTCCCATATGTTAATTTAGAAATAAGAATTAATAAAGAAAAGTATAGAGCTAATACAACAATAATAGATACGGAAGATAACATAGCAACAAAGAAAAGAAATACTTAACAAAAGTAACCATATTTTCATATTTTTGAGGTGTGAATTTTCCTTCTTCCTTAATTAAAAATGCTGTCGAAGCTATATCTAATTTTCCTGGAATAGGAAAAAAAACTGCATTAAGATTAGCAGTATACCTATTACGAAACAAAAAACAAGCTCAAAACATTTCTCAATCAATCAAAGAAATGATCGAGCAAACTACATACTGTCAAAATTGTTATAATATTTCAAAACATGATCTATGTAATATCTGTGCGAATAACAAGCGAAATAAAAACACTATTTGTGTCGTTGAAGATATTAGAGATATTATTGCAATTGAAAATACAATGCAATATAAGGGCCTGTATCACGTGTTGGGGGGATTAATTTCGCCTATAGATGGGATTGGTCCAAATGAGTTAAATATTGACAGCTTGGTGGAGAAAATACAAAAAGGAAATGTTGAAGAAATTATTTTTGCATTATGTGCTAGTATGGAAGGTGAAACTACTAGTTATTATATGTACAAACAACTACGTCCTTTTGAGCTAAATATAACAACGATTTCAAAAGGTATTTCCATTGGAAATGAACTAGAATACACAGATGAGATTACATTAGGAAGAGCATTGTTAAATAGATATGCCTTTGAAAAAAGCTTAGAATAATGATACTATCTATTATTATCGTCAATTATAATGTAGAACATTTTCTGCATCAATGTTTAAAATCAATAGAAAAAGCAATACAAGATATCCCTCTGGAAATATTTGTCGTAGATAATAATTCCGTAGATAATTCTTTAAATATGTTACGCAATAATTTTCCATATGTTAAAATTATTGCCAATAGTGATAATAAAGGGTTTTCGAAAGCAAATAATCAAGCAATTCGACAAGCAAAAGGAAAATATATTCTACTACTAAATCCTGATACCATTATTCAACCAAATACTCTAATTGAAACTATTAGTTTTTTACAAGAAACACCACATGCTGGCGCTGTGGGAGTCAAAATGATTGATGGGAATGGTAACTTTTTACCAGAATCAAAAAGATCTCTACCAAATCCTAAAAGTGCATTTTATAAAATTTTTGGACTAAGTAAGTTATTTCCAAAATCCAAAAAATACGGACAATATCACTTGAATTATCTAGATGAAAATAAAATATATGAAGTTGATGTTTTATCAGGTGCATTTTTTATGACAAGAAAAAATATATTAGATGAAATAGGAATGTTAGATGAAACATTCTTTATGTATGGAGAGGATATCGATTTATCTTATAGAATACAACAACATGGATATAAGAACTTTTATTTTCCAAAAACAAGTATTATACATTACAAAGGAGAAAGTACGAAAAAAACAAGCATGAATTATATATTTATGTTTTATAATGCTATGATTATTTTTGTCAAAAAACATTATGTTACAAAAAATGCAAAACCATTAGTTTTTTTTATTAAAATAGCAATCTTCTTAAGAGCGTCTGTATCAATCTTAAAAAGATTAATCTTTAAGATTACACAACCAGTTTTTGATGCTATTCTAATATTTGTTGGCATGTATTTCTTGCAGAAAATATGGGCCATTAATTATTTTTTAAATAAAGACTATTATAATGACTATTTTGTCAAATACGCTATCCCAATCTATATATTATTTTGGATAGGAGGCATTTATTCGCAAAATGGATATCAAAATGTATCAAATATATTTAAAGTTATTAAAGGGATTATATTTGGCACTATCACAATGCTTATAATATATGCACTTCTACCTGAAAATTTAAGATTTTCAAGAGCTTTGATTTTACTGGGATCTATATGGACTATTTTCTCACTTTCAGGGACTAGATATTTATTAGATAAATTAAATATTGCTAAGAAAAAAATCAAAAGAATCGGAATTATAGCAGAAGAAAAGGAATTTAAAAGAATCCTTAAAATAATAAAAATGACACATTCAAAAACAAAATTTATCGGGCAAATTAATATCAAAAACAAAGATTCCGAATCATTAGGCAATATATCCCAAATAAAAGAAATATTAAAAATCTATGATTTGAATGAGATTATCTTTTCGGCAAAAGATGTAAATGCTAATATAATTATGAATTATATGCGAAAAATAGATAAAAATTTATCTATTAAAATTGCTCCATCTGAGAGCACTTTTATTATTGGGAGTAATTCAATTCATAAACAAGGTGATTTATATACGTTAAATAATTCTGTACCAAACACACATTTTATAAAAAAAATTTTTAAAAAATATATAGACTTTTTTAATTAGCTTTGTACCAGTGATATAAAATGTCAATCTATGGGAAAAATTGAGTTGATAATGCCAAAAATGGGAGAAAGCGTAGCAGAAGCTACGATCATAAAGTGGCTAAAAAATGTAGGAGATGCTATTGAAATAGATGAGACAGTCGTAGAGATTGCTACAGATAAAGTAGATTCTGAGATACCATCTATTGCTAAAGGTATTTTAAAAGAAAAAAGATATCAAGAAAATGATATTGTCAAAGTAGGAGAAGTAATTGCGATTATCGAAGATGATACGATATTAAATGTTGAAAAGAACATATTGAAAGCAGCAACTGCCGACCAACAAATCACATCATCTATTAAAAAACAAACAGATAATAAAGAAGAAATTAAAGCTGATCTAAATAATCTAACAAACAAAGACCAAGACCTTAATACTCAAAAAAAGCCCTCTATTGATTTTCATCAATCTAATCGTTTTTTCTCACCATTAGTGAAAAATATTGCAAAAAAAGAAAATATTTCGCACGAAGAACTTACTAACATAACTGGAACAGGTAAAAACTCTAGACTTACTAAAAAAGATTTATTAAACTACATTGAACAACAACGTATAATAGATAATAGAATAGTCACAGAATCAAAATCTACTGAAACAAAGAAACAACATACTCATCCTATATCTAGCAATGCCAATGTAGAAATTGTTGAGATGGATAGAATGAGAAAAATCATTGCAAAACATATGATTGATAGTAAATCAATCTCTGCACATGTCACGTCGTTTGTTGAAACTGATGTTTCTAAAATTGTAGAATGGAGACAAAGAATAAAAAAGAAGTTTATAGATAGAGAAAATGAAAAGATTACATATACACCCATCATATTTGAATCTATCATTAAAGCAATAATTGATTTTCCCATGATTAATATATCGGTGGATGGTGATAACATTATAAAACATAAAAATATTCACCTCGGAATGGCAGCTGCTTTACCAAATGGTAATCTAATTGTTCCTGTTATTAAAAACGCTCAAGAAAAAAATATTTTAGGACTTACAAAATCTGTCAATAATTTAGCAAAACGAGCCCGTGAAAACCAATTACATCCTGATGAGATTAGTGGAGGCACATTTACTGTCACGAATGTAGGGTCATTTGGTAGTATTATGGGTACCCCAATTATTAATCAACCGCAAGTTGCAATATTAGCACTAGGAAAAATTCAAAAAAAACCAACTGTCATAGAAACTGAATTTGGAGATACTATTGGGATAAGATCAAAAATGTTTCTTTCTTTATCTTATGATCACAGAGTCATTGATGGTGCTCTAGGCAGTCAATTCTTAAAAAGAATTGCTGATTATCTAGAATCTTTTGATATATCACGAGAAATATGAAAATAATTTGTGTTGGACGAAATTATAAAAAACATATATTCGAATTAAAGAATAGTGTGCCAGAAGAAATAGTATTCTTTTTAAAACCAGAAACAGCAATTCCTCAAAAAAATCAACCTTTTTTTATTCCAGATTTTTCGAATGATATCCATCATGAAATTGAACTTGTAATTAGAATTAATAAAACTGGCAAACACATCCAAAAACAATTTTCTAATACATATTATGATCAAATAACATTGGGAGTAGATTTTACAGCAAGGGATCTTCAACAAAGATTGAAAGAAAAAAGAGAACCTTGGGAAAAAGCTAAATCTTTTGATAATTCAGCTCCTATAGGTAGACTTATCTCAAAAGATAGATTTTTAGATATTAATAACATTAACTTCACACTCTTTAAAAACAAAAAAAAAGTTCAAAGTGGAAATACAAAAGATATGATATTTAAGATTGATGAAATCATTTCATATGTGTCTGAATTTATTACCTTAAAAAAAGGTGATCTCATTTTTACTGGGACACCTGATGGTGTAGGGAAAGTCGAAAAAGAAGATATTTTAGAGGGGTATATAGAAAATGAAAAAATTCTTGATTTTAAAGTAAAATAATTAAATGTCTTATAAAAGATCAAATAAGTTATTCACTCCCAAATATCTATTATTTAAAAATCCTTCAGCATATTCTGTAGAAATAAATCTGCCTAAATCTTTCGATCTACTAGAGACTAACTCAAGAAATGATTTTGTTGATATTAATGTTTCTAGTTCTTGCGATTCAGGATTATAAAACTGAGATGAATAAGACTTAATAATTTCCATCTTTTTTTTCATAAATGGTGAAATATCTACAAGGAAATCTGGTTTAATATCGTCATATTGAATATAATTATATAGTACATACGGTCTAAATGGATCTTGTTTATGGTTCTTAAATTCTGTGACAATTTTTATTAACCCAGACAAAAAACACGCTTCAGAGACTAATTGAGATGCTCTTCCATGATCCGGGTGTCTATCATTAGGTGAATTACACAGAATAATACGTGGCCTATAATGCCTAATTCTTTTTATAACCTCTAATTGATTTTGTTTATTATTTTCAAAAAAACCATCAGATAATAAAAGATTCTCTCTGAAACTAACACCCATTTTTTCTGCAGCTACTTTAGCTTCCTTATCTCTTATATTCGCACTCCCTCTTGTACCTAACTCTCCCCTAGTAAGATCAATCAATCCAACCTTAAAACCTAGCGATATATGTCTTAAAATAGTTCCTCCACAACCTAATTCAACATCATCTGGATGTGCACCAAATGCTAAAATATCAATGTTACTCATGTTAATATTAATTTAACCAATTATTAAATCTAAAAAAACTAACAAATGAAATTAGACAAAATCCAACAAATGTAGGTAAAACAAAGTCGGGTATAGGGAAGGCATCCCCAGCAGCATAAGAGTGTAATCCATCTAGATAATAGTTGACTCCGAAATATGTCATTAAAATAGAACTAAATCCAAATAATGCCAATAAATTAAACCAGTAAGTATACTTTGTTAATTTTAATAGCCTTATATGAAGTATGAGGGCATAAACAATACAGCTAACAAGTGCCCAGGTTTCTTTTGGATCCCAACCCCAATATCTTCCCCAGGATTCATTTGCCCAAACACCCCCCAAAAATGTCCCAATGGTCAGTAGAAATAAACCTATCATCATAGATTGTTCATTTATTATAGTCAAATTAAATACATTAGATTTAATTTTAGATTTATTGCTAAAAATAATTAACAGCATATTTAAGAAACCAATAAAAGCACATAAACCAAAAAAACCATAACTAGAAGTAATGACCGAAACATGTATCATTAGCCAATAAGATTTTAATACCGGAACCAAATTGGTAACTTCTGGATTTAACCAATTTAAATTTGCAACAAATAGTAACATAGAGGCAACTAAAGAAGCAGCAACTAAGCTAAAATTAGATTTTTTAGAAAATACTATACCCGCAACCATTGTTGCAAATGCAATAAAAATGACTGATTCATATGCATTACTCCAAGGAGCATGATTTGAAATATACCACCTTAATCCTAGAGATAGAAAGTGAAAAATAAAGCCCAAAAGAATCACATATTTGAGCGACACAGTAATTTGAGTTATAATTTTATTAGGGAAGAAAATATCAAATAATAAAACAACAAACATAGAGCATCCGACAAGGAAGTAAAACAAAAATAATCTTGTCCAACCGAAAGGTTTCAGCTTATTATATAGTATTTCTAAATTAATCTTTGTTGAAGAAGGTAAGATAGATTCAGCATACTCTTTTTGATAATTATGAATAAAGCTTATCATCGAATTCACCGACTCCCATTTTTTATCTAAAAATGCTGTATAAACTAACTCGCGATAAATACTTTTAAAACTTCTAGTTTTAGCGCTATCTATCCCTGGAATATACATTGGAACATCAGATAACCAAGGATCTTCTATGGACTCCGTTGATGGAAATAATTTAATTAATTGGTCAGAAAAAATCATTGAACATATATTAACGCGTTCATCAACATCGATAATGTTTTTGTCAAACTTAGTTCTATCAATAGGTCTCTTGGAATATGCTGATTCAACATAAGGTCTTAAAATATATTCAGTATCAGAAAAAAAAGACATAAATGAAACATGCGAATCATTTTTATTTAAAATAGTTAGAATATCTAAATCCGACACTTTAATAATTGGTACTATTTGCCATAATAGCGGATCTACTAGCATGCCAATTACAATTTGAGTAGATTGCTGATTATATAAATTATCTTTTCTAGAAACTTTCCTTAATATTTCAGAACAAATAGTGTGAAACGGCTTAATTCTATCGCCTTGATCTTGTATTGGTATTTGACCAAATAATTCCGCATGTTTTTCATCTATTAATCTTTTTTCCAATAATGTATCCAATGGTATTTCAGATTCTAACGCGAGGGATAAAGAAAATAGACCACAAAAAATAGACAAAACAATATGTTTGTACATTATCATATAGATTTATTAATTTTTTTATTTAAAAGATTGATTCGAGAAAAGCGAGATAACATAACACTAATAACAGATAATAATAAAGATAAATAGCCAAAATATGTTACCATAGTTCCCCATTTATCTTGATTAACAGATAATATCGTCCCCTGTTCATCTTCATCATAAGAAGATTGAAAAAATCTATACCCCTTATAATTAAGAACATTATTCATGAAAATTCTATAATTAAATTGATTATCACCATCTAAAACTTCTATTTCACTTGCAAAAGAAGAGGGACTATCAGAACCCGGATACCTATCCAATTGAAAATCTTTTAAAAAAATAGCAAACGGAAGTGAGTAAATTTTTGGGCCATATGAAATAGAAAAAAATAAATTATTAAATTGAAAGTATTCTTTTGATGAAAGAACCCCTTTAGATCCATATAAATCGACAACTGTATCTTTCTTCATAACACTAACTTTAATCCTAAGTAAATCTAATTTTGATTGATCATTTTTGAGGTTACTAGATTTCTTTCTTAATACAGAATTTGTAAAATGGTTCTTAAAAACTACTTTATTACCTGAAATAGTATATAATGTTTTATGATTTAAAATATGGTTTGTGTTTTTTATTAATTTCCCCATAGATTGATCTGACATTTTCATATATTCAACGTCATATGGAGAAATAAAATAAAACAATGAATCTTTCTGAAAAATATTAAAATCTAAATCTAATTTCACATCAAATCCAACAGCTAATCCTTGAATATCTTTATTGGTTTTTCTCAATAAGTACTCTGACTTCATGCCACCAGAAGAAGATGGCACAATTAATTCTATAATACTATTACCATTAGACTGATATCCAACTACTTCATCAATAGGATCATGTATGAAATCTATATATTCGATTTGAATTTTTTGATTTTGAAAATTAACAGGAATGGCAAAATGATTATCAGTAATAGAAGAAAACAACACTTCCTTGGAACCAGAGTATTGATTAACACCGTCATGAATTTTAAATTCTAAAAATTGATTAACAGAGACAAATTGATTATTTAAATTTCCCTCTCTGATTCTCATCGCTCCTTCCTTACTGACATACCTAGTGATACCCGCACCAATAATAATAAATATAAAGGATAGATGTAAAAATAAAATTGGCATTTTTCTTACATGATATAGTTTATATTCGAATATATTATAAATAAAAATTGAACATAATAGTACTAGCATTAATTCCAACCACCAACTATTAAAGACAAGAGCTCTAGCTGCGTCTGTTCCATAATCATTTTCCACAAAAGTGGCACCAGCTATTCCAATACTAAAAAATAACAGAATGATCAATGCGGACTGGATAGAAAAAATATAATTAAAGTATTTATTCAAAGCTTAAAACATATTTAGAGTACAAAAGTATTTATTTTTGTAATTATATTAATGATAAGATGATTAAAAAAATAACAATTATAGGCTCTGGGAATATAGCAACAAAATTATCTCTTGCTTTAAAGCAGTCAAAACTCAACATACCACAAATAATTTCAAGAAATCCAAAAACTGGATTATTACTATCAAAACAAACAGAATCGGTATTCACAAATAATTTTAATAACATATTACCTACAGATTTAATTATTATCTGTATCAATGATGATCACATCTGCTCTGTTATCAAGAGTCTTCCCGATATAGCCATGGTGCATACTTCAGGGAGTACAGATATGAACGTGTTCATAGATAAAAAGAATTATGGTGTCATATATCCAATCCAATCATTCAATACAAACCTAGATATAGATTTTCAAAAAATACCGATATGTATTGAATCAAATAATAAAATATTTGGGGAAAAACTTATAAACTTAGGAAATCAAATTTCCAAAAAAGTATTTTACTTAAATTCTGAGAAACGAAAACACATACATTTATCTGCAGTTATTGCTGCGAATTTCTCTAACTTTTGTTATTTAATAGCAAAAAAGTATTTGGATAAACAAAATTTAGATTTTGATTTATTAAAACCATTAATAATAGAAACTGCGAAAAAAGCAGTCATTCAAAATCCATTTTTAAGTCAAACTGGACCTGCCAAAAGAGGTGATCAAAAAATAATAAACCAACATTTAGAAATGCTCAATGACAAAAATTATAAAAAAATATATAAATTATTATCTGAAAATATATTAATGGAATATGGAAAGTGAATACAAGAAAAAATTAAAAGACATTAAAGCATTTGTTTTTGATGTTGATGGAGTCCTTACAAATGGTAATTTATATGTTTTCCCAAATGGAAAGTTAATTAGAAAAATGAATGCGAAAGATGGTTATGCAATAAAATTAGCAATCACTAATAAATATCTAGTGGGTATCATTACTGGCGGGAAAGAAGAGGACATTAAAATAAGATTAGAAAAACTAGGAGTACATGATGTATTTTTAAACTCCCATGATAAATTACCTGACATGGAAAAATTTATAAAAAAACATAAATTAACTAAAGAACAAGTCTTATATATGGGAGACGACATCCCAGACTTAGAAGTGTTAAAAAATGTTCACGTGAGTTGTTGTCCAAAAGATGCTGTCTATGATGTTAAGAGGATTTGTAATTACATTTCAAATAAAAATGGGGGTGAAGGTTGTGTCCGAGATATCATAGAACAAACATTAAAAGTTGCTAATAAATGGAATCTAGATGGAACAATTAAATACTAATAATCACACTATTATTTTGGGGTCCAAATCTCCAAGAAGAATTGAACTAATGAATATGATGGGATTCCCTTTTAGAGTAGAAACGCTAGATATAGAGGAAAGTTATCCTAAATCACTCTCTCCTATTCAGGTAGCAATATATTTATCTAAAAAGAAAGCTTCGCATTATTTAATCAAAAAAAATGAAATAATAATTTGTGCTGATACAATTGTATATAGTGGCGGAACAATTCTAGAAAAGCCACAATCCAATGAAGAGGCAGTTAAAATGCTGAAATACATATCAAATCAACGACATTTTGTTGTAACTGGTGTGACGTTCAAAACAGATAGACAAACAATCTCAATTTATGAGAGAAGTATTGTTTATTTTAAAAATCTTACTAGCGATGAAATAAAATACTATATTCAAAATTACAACCCTTTAGATAAAGCTGGCGGGTATGGAATACAAGATTGGATTGGATTAATAGGAATTAAAAAAATTTCAGGATCATTTTATAATGTGATGGGACTGCCGACTTTTAAGGTATATGAATACTTAAATAAATTGACACAAACATAATACTAAAACATATATATTAGAAACATGAAAAAGACAATATTAAGTGAAGGTATAACTAAAAATTTTTTAACATTTTTACCTATCATAAGCTTAATTTCTATGTTATTGATAAACTTAATAACATTTGAAAACACTATGTCTGGACCAAATCAAATTGCTTTATTAATTTCTGCAGGAATTGGATGCATAATTGCATACAATAGAGGAGAAAGTATTAAAAAAATACTTCATGGCATGATTGACAGTGTACATTCATCAAGTAATGCGATTATTATTCTTTTAATTATAGGTGGACTAACTTCATCTTGGATATTATCAGGTATTGTGCCTGCAATGATTTATTATGGTATAGAATTAATTAACCCTAAATACTTTCTTTTAACAACTTGTATTATATGTGCAATAGTATCAATTTCAACAGGTAGTTCTTGGACAACAGCCGCTACAATTGGGATTGCATTAATCAGCATTAGTGAGTTATTAGGTATTCCAAAAGGCTTAGTTGCTGGCGCTATTATATCAGGTGCTTATTTTGGGGATAAAATGTCTCCTTTATCTGAAACAACAAATCTTGCACCTTCGGTGTCTGGGAGTAATTTAATTGAGCACATTAAATACATGACTCATACAACGATACCAACAATTTTTATCACATTAATACTGTTTTTTTTAATTGGATTAAACAGTAAGCAACAAAGTGTTTCATTTGATGAAATGAATATGTTTTTAGAGGCAATAAAATCCAAGTTTTACATTGGCATAGAATTATTTATTTTACCCCTAATTGTCATAGCTTTGATATATAATCGAGTGTCTGCACAAAAAACGTTATTAATTGGAATGATGAGCGGTTTAGTAATTGCCTATTTGCTTCAAAAAGAATTAATTCAAGAAATTAATTTATATACAGATTCAAATACATTTATAACTCTAGCAAAAACTATTTTAACAGGAACAAATATTCAAATTGAACATGAAGCGGTGAATAATTTGCTCTCAAAACATGGTGTTTTTGGTATGCTATGGATTATTCTTCTAGTAATTACAGCTATGGTATTTGGCGGAGTTATGCATAAAGGTGGTTTTTTAAAAGAAATAACAAGTTTAATTTTATCAAAAGCATCATCACATATTCAAATCATCCAATCCACAGCAGGAGCTTGTTTGTTTTTTAATATCACCGCTTGTGATCAATACTTAGCTATCGTAATACCAGGAAGAATGTTTAAAGAAATTTATCCAGAACATAATCTGCACCCAACGAATTTAAGTAGAACTATAGAGGATGCAGGCACCGTAACATCTGTTTTGGTTCCATGGAATTCTTGTGCTGCCTATCACGCCGAGATACTTAGCATTAATCCTGTAGCATATCTTCCATATTGTTTTTTTAACATTATTTCTCCATTTATGACCTTGGCTTTTGCTTATTTTAATATCCGAATAAAGAAAAATGAAAAATAAACGCTTTAATTATAATCCCAGATATGATAAGGATAACCGATCTTACTTTAAAAAACCCAAAAACAAGAATAAATTTAATTTAAGAATAGGAATGATATTAATAATATTAATTTTGTTAGTATACATTTTAATTAATTATTGAAGTTGAAAAACACTATTAATATATTATCCAAAGAAGTTATTAATCAAATTGCAGCAGGGGAAGTAATTCAAAGGCCTGCTTCGATTATAAAAGAGCTTGTGGAAAATGCAATTGATGCACAAGCTGAAAATATCACAATTCTTATTAAAAATGGGGGAAAATCTCTTGTCCAAATTATTGATGATGGAGTTGGCATGAATGCAAAAGATGCTAAAATTTGCTTTGAAAAACATACTACCTCAAAAATAAAAACGACTTCTGATATTATGGAGATTTCTACCATGGGTTTTAGAGGTGAAGCATTAGCGTCAATAGCATCAATATCAGAAGTGGAGTTAAAAACGAAAACTAATCAAGACGAAATAGGGACAATGATTATTATTGATAATTCGAAAATTCGAAAAAATCAAAAAATTGCCACATCAAAAGGCACTTCAATATCCGTTAAAAATCTATTTTTTAACATTCCTGCAAGAAAGAATTTCCTAAAATCAGACAAAGTGGAAATGAAGCATATATTAGAAACTTTTATTAAACTAGCAATTTCAAATCATGATATTAAATTTAAGTTGATGAATAATAATCAAATTATTTATAATTTATCAAAAAGTAATCTCAAAAAACGAATTATTCAATTATTTGGAAAAAAGTATAATGAAAAAATCTTACCCTTAAAAGAACACACAAGTATTGTGTCTATTTCTGGATTTATAGGCAATCCATTAGATGCAAAAAAAACAAGAGGAGAACAGTTTTTATATGTAAATAATCGATTTATTAAATCCCAATATCTAAATCATGCTGTTAAAAATGCGATGCATAACATAATTAGGCCTGATCAACACCCATCATATTTTATTTTCCTTACTGTTCCAACTGAATCAATAGATATTAATATCCATCCAAATAAAACAGAAATCAAGTTTCAAGATGAGCAATCGATTTACCAAATACTAAAATCTACATGCAAGAAGGCTATTGGGATCGCCAATATTATACCTAGCCTTGATTTTACAATAGAAGAAGCTTTTGAAGTCCCGGCACATATACAAAAAAGTATTCCAAAAGAGCCTAAATTGACTATCAACAAACAATTTAATCCTTTTGAGAGAAGTTCTCAGATAAATGAAAATAACCAGCTATTTAAAAAACTATTCCAAGAAGATGAATCAAAACATATCATTGAAAACATCATGCATATAGATGAGAATTATGCGCTATTTACTATTCTTATAAAGAACGAACGCATTCTACATTTAATAGAAAAAAGAAAAGCTCTACAGCGAATTATTTATGAACAAATAGAGGAAAAACTAAATAAGCAAACAGTATTAACACAAATGTTAATAAATCCATATAACATAGAAGTAAACACATTAGATATGGAGTTGCTAAAAGAAAATATAGGAATATTAAATAATTTAGGTTATAAGATTAACTTCATATCAAAAACATCTTTAGAGATAATTGGGATACCAACAAAAACCGAAAATTATAATCTAAAAGATTTATTCGAAGATTTCTTAGAAGAATTGAAAAATAAAAATACTAATATTAATAATAAGTTAATCAGTAAAATAGCCACGCAAATTGCATACCAAAATTCTAAAACATCTGATATTTTCAATATCCATAATAAAGAAAGTTTAAAAAATATCATCAATAGTTTATTAAACTGCAAAACACCATTTATAGGAATTAATGGAAAACCATGTGTAATTAATATCGAACCCAATACTTTTTTTGATTAATATGAACCATTTTCGAGCTCAAAGATTCAACATACTTCCTACAATAGTAAAAAATCTTCTTATTATAAATTGTTTATTATTTTTAGCTAAAATCACACTTATCAACAAAGGCGTTATTTTAGACCATATACTAGGTCTACATTATTGGAAATCAAGTTATTTTGAAACATGGCAAATTATATCACACATGTTTATGCATGGTGATATAATGCATTTATTTTTCAACATGTTTGCAGTTTGGATGTTTGGCACACAATTAGAAAATCTATGGGGATCAAAAAGGTTTTTAAATTATTATCTCCTAACTGGATTAGGTGCTGCTTTCTTACATTTTTTAATTATTCATTTTCAAATACTGAGTCTTGAATCAGTAATGAATGACTCTAATATAAACAATGTAACAGAAAAAGGATATCTAATTTTAAATGAAGGTAAAAATTACATTAATCGAAATATGGGGCATTTAAATCTACTTTATAATACACCTGTAGTAGGTGCATCGGGTGCTTTATTTGGATTATTAATGGCATTTGGCATACTCTTCCCAAATACTATGATGTTTTTTTTATTTATTCCCTTCCCAATTAAAGCTAAATACTTTGTTCTTATATATGGTTTAGCAGAATTGTATTATGGAATTCAAAATAATCCAAATGACAATATTGCTCATTTTGCCCATTTAGGAGGAATGATATTTGGATTTTTAATAATTAAATACTGGTCATGGAAAAATAAATACTAAACCATGGATATATTTAAAAAAATTAACAACCACCACTTAACAAATATTATTTATGCGAATATCATCGTATTTATAATAATCAACATATACTATATTATCTGTTTTTTATTTAAAAAAGATGCTAACATAATAGCCTATTTAGGTGTTTCATCAGATTTAAATATATTTATGTCAAAACCGTGGACTATGTTTACCTACATGTTTGTCCATGAAGACTTATTTCACTTATTAATTAATCTATGTTGGTTATATTTTGGAGGCAATATTTTTACAAAGTATTTGAGTAACAAAGAGTTAGTTTCAACATATATTATGGGAGGAATAATGGGTGCTTTAGTATATATTATATCCTTTAATGTATTTCCAGTATTTGAAGATATAAAAATGAGTTCAGTAGCAATAGGATCATCAGCATCTGTATTAGCGATCCTATTTGCAGCAACAACACATATTCCAAATTTTCCAATCAATATAATTCTAATAAATAGAATAAAATTAAAACATATAGCTATAATGGCAATCTTAATCGACATACTGAGTATTCCAAATGGTAATGCAGGTGGACACCTAGCACACCTTGGCGGCGCATTATATGGATTTCTCTATATTTTTTTTAAAAAGAGAAATATTAACACTAATTATATGGTAGATAAAATTATCTATTCTTTTCAGAAAAATGATCCCGTTTTTTCATATTCTAAAAAAGAAAATGATTATGAATATAATAGCAGAAAAAATGAGGAACAAAAAAAAACAAATAAAATATTAGATAAAATCTCAAAGTCAGGTTATAATAGTTTATCCAAAGAGGAAAAAGAATTCTTATTTAATCAGAAGTAAGTTGTTTTTTTACTTTTTTTAAGCATAATGTATTCATGCCATTTATCGACATACCAGTAATTTTGTTGGAAACCAAGCGAACTACATAATCATAATATAAGGGCACTATAGTCGACTCATTCATAATAATAGTCTCCATTTCAGCAAATAAACGATTTCTCTTTAGAGTATTATTGACGTGAAATGAAGATTCGTATAAACTGTCATATGCGGCATTAGAAAAATGAGTGTAATTTGGACCAAAAGGGCTCTTGTTCTTAGAATAAAATAAGGAAAGAAAATTCTCAGGATCTGGATAATCAGCGATCCAAGATGCTCTAAAAAAATTAGCTAATCCAGAAGAAAAAAGATCACGATGTATTGGTGGAGATGAAATTTCAATACTTATATTGATCCCGAATTTAGACGCACTATATTGAATAAATTCGCAAATATCGAGATAATCCCTGGTAGTATATAAAGTAACTGTTTGGCTCTTATTAGGGATGTTTTTTAATAAACTATATACGGAATCAGGACTATAAAAAAAACCATTAACCACATAATCACTAGAGAGAAAACTTGGCACAAATCCTTTATTTGCTGGTAATACCAATCCATTACGAAGATGCTGTACCATAACTAATCTATCAAAACTATAGTTTAATGCTTTTCGGAAATCTTGCAAGGCAAGTAAACTAGAATCTTTTTTAGCTTGTTTTATATTGATTCCAAGATATTCAGTATTTAAATATGGATTAGACATAATATGAAAACGCCCTTTATACTCATCCATCAACTGTCCATTTTCTGTTAGAAATTCATCCTTGAAACTATTATCCAAACCAGAAACAAAATCAAATTTATCTAAAATAAAATTCATAAAAACAGATTCTTTTTGAGTGACAAAAGAAATAGAGACACCATCCAAATAAGGAAGCCTAAGATTATTTTCATATTCAAAATAATTAACGTTTTTAGTGAAAATTAATTTTTCATTTTGTTGCCAGTATTTAAATTGGAATGGCCCTGTTCCAACTGGATTTTTAGAAAAAGAATCGCCAAAAAAACCAATTGCTTCGTGAGGAACAAAAGAAAAATAATTCATAGACAATAAACCTAAAAGAGCTGGAAATGGTTGTTTTAAGTTGATCCTCAACAGCGTGTCATTAATCGCATGTGTTTTATTAATATCTATATAGTCCATAGCCCAAGAACCTGGTGAGATAAGAGTTGAATCCATGAGTCTTGAAACACTATATATAAAATCAGATGCGACTAATAATCGAGTTGAATCCGCTCCAAAACAAGGTGATTTATGATAATAGATACTATCATGTAAAACAAAAGTATAGGATAATCCATCATCTGAGACTATCCATCTTTTAGCAATGGATGGCCGAACAATTAAGTTACTATCTAGCTGTGTTAAGGTGTTAAAAATTTGATTAACTGCCCATATATTAGCTTGATTATTAGCAAAAATCGGATCTAATGAAGTAATAGACGATGTTTCATTGTAACAAAAAATATTTTGATTCAAGTCTTTATCACTGTTACAAGCAATAAGTAAGAAATAAATTATCAAAATAAATTTAGGAAAATAGCACATACTTAATGCTAAATATAAAAAATAATTATCTTTGTTTCCCTAACTTAAAATGGCGAGGTAGCTCAGTTGGTTAGAGCGCAGGATTCATAACCCTGAGGTCGGGAGTTCAAATCTCCCCCTCGCTACTAAAATACATATTTACTTATTTATTAATTGCAACAAATCTTCAAACAGAGTTTCATCACTTGGTCTTTTGGCATTTTCATTGATTATATTACCTTGCTTATCTATCAAAATATATCTAGGAATACTAGAAACGCCAAAATAAGCACTTGCACTATTTAATTTGTTTGATGGTGAAATAAATTGATTGCCATCAAGATTTAATTTATCTAAACTTTCTTTCCATTTAGTATAATCTGTATCAATCGATATATATAAAAATTCTATCTTTTTCAATTGACGTTTAGAAAACTTCTTTTTTAGATCTCTCGCATATGGGAATTGCTTCCTACATGGGCCACACCAACTAGCCCAAATATCTACATATAATATTCTACCTCTAAAATCACTTAATTGCACTTGATTACCATCTACATCTTCCAAATGGAATTGTGTTTCTAGTAAATCCAATTCAATATTGGAATTTGCTTTTTTATCAAATGAATCATATGCGCCTACTAGAATGCGAATTTCTGATTTTTTTAAACCATTATGAGTCAAAATATTTTCTAAATATTTAATTGTATTTTCATCTAAAAAACTTGAAAAGTGATTGATATAATTTTGAAAAAAATAAGATAATAATGCATCGGGCACATGATCTATTACAAAATTAAAAAGATATCTGTTAAAATCTTTAAATTTTTCAGAGTGTAAGTAGCCATAATTATGTATTGCAAATAATAACACTGTATGAAAGATATAATTTTGAAAGGCACCTAATTCATAGAAAGAATCATCCAGTATATTTTTTTGAAACATATCCCAGTCTAATAGATTAATATTCACATCTATATAAAAAGGCAAGGGTTGACGAATATCCTGATTTTGATTTATTAAATAGAGGCTCAAACCACTAAGATACTCATATTTTAATAGGCTATTAAAATATGTTTTTACATCCATGTCAAATGAATTAAAAAATTCGTGATTTTGATAAAATGAAAAAATTTCATCATTAAATAAATTATATAATAAAATTTCAAATTGATCAGAATCATAATCGTCATCTAAAAGAGCCTTGATCTTTGTATGGTGTATAGTGTAATAGTCATTTAAAAAATAGACGAATTTAGAATAATCACCCACTATTAGAAAATCATTGTTTGCTAATAAAGAACACTCAAGAGAAGTTTCTTTTTTTAGAAACAGATAATATTTTTTATTGTCATTAGTTAAGTAAAATAAATTATTCTTAGACACATCAATTAACATACTTGTATCATTAGAAATAGTAATTGGTTCAGATAACAAATCCGAAGAATAAAAAGATACTTCATCAACATGATTAAGAACAATATTTAAATTACACTGTTCTTGTGATAGAGATAAAAAAAAACCAAAGAAAGTAAAAAAGAAAAATATCTTTGACATGTAACTAAATTATTATATAATTTCCATATTATACAAATAAAATTGTGCTAAATTAAGTGTATATTACTAAAAATAATCAAAAGATGATAAAATACGAATTAGAATTTCCAATTAGATCTTCTGTCAAAATTCTATTCAATTGTCTAAGCACACCTAGTGGATTATCTGAGTGGTTTGCGGACGATGTGAACTGCAATCGAGATATCTATACTTTTATATGGGGAGAATCTGAGCAAGAAGCAAAATTAATTACACTATCAAGTAATTATTTCGTTAAATTTCGTTGGACTGATTTTCCAGAAAATACATTCTTTGAATTTAGAATTGATGTTGATGAGATAACAAATAGTGTAACATTAAAAATTATAGATTTTGCTGATGATGATGAAGAGATGGAAGAAGGAAAAGCTTTATGGACAAGTCAAGTCAATACATTAATGAAAAATCTAGGTTCATAATTTTAATATAGGATTAGACTTGAATATATTTAAAAAATTTATTTTTTCTGCTTTTATACGTCCGTTCTTTCTTACTTTTTCAATAGTCATAACCATTTTATTGATGCAATTTCTTTGGAAATATATTGATGATTTGATTGGGAAAGGATTAGAATGGAATATTATCATCGAATTACTATGGTACTCTAGCATCACTTTAATCCCCATTGCACTACCATTAGCTATTTTATTAGCATCAATGATGTTAACAGGTAGTCTATCAGAAAATTCTGAATTAACAGCAATAAATTCAATAGGAAAACCTTTCACATATATCATTAATCCCTTATTATTATTTAGTCTATTAATTACACTTAGTTCTTTTATGATATCCAATTATGCAATACCATATGCTAACTTAAAAGCAACCACGTTAATGTATGACATAATACAAAAAAAGTTAAATATTAATATTCAAGAGAAAGTGTTTTTTTCTGAAATTGAAGGATATAGCATAAGAGTAGATAAAAAATTATCTAATAATATGATGGAAAATATTATTTTATATGACTATGTAGATAAAAAAGGAATTAAACAGGTATTTACTGCTAGAAATGGTAAAATGTCAATTACAGGTGATAATAAATTATTAATAATAAATCTATATAATGGAGAAAGTTATAACGAGGTGTTAAACGAAGAACAAGAGTATATTCTCAAAACAAAATTTGAACAATATAATCTAGCATTAGATTTATCTGCTTTTGAAATGGAAAGAAGTAACTCTGACAGATTTAGTAATAGAGCTAAAACAATGAATATGAATCAATTAAAAAAGCACGTTGATTCATTAAAAAGTGAGTATGGAGAACTACAAAAATCACTACTTTCGAACTTTATACAAGAAACAAAATTTAATGCTAACAAATCTCACAATCTTGAGAAAAGATCAGATAACAACTTAAACAACGTGTACAAAGCAAAGAGTCATAATAAAATCAAAATTAATGAACAAATACAAGCGGTTCAAAACTATCAGAATAAAAGCAAAATCATCAAAAAAAAAATAAATAAATTTCAAGTTGAACGACATAGAAAATTAACACTTCCACTAGCATGTATGATCATGTTATTAATTGGATCTCCTATTGGTGCCATCATTAAAAAGGGGGGATTTGGGTTACCGGTTGTATTTTCAATATTTCTATTTTTAATCTATCATATAATCTCTATTACAGGAGAAAAGATGGTTAAAAAAGATGTAATTGATCCATTCATTGGAATGTGGACATCTACAATAATCATGTTCATGGTTGGAGTAGTATTACTCATTGTTGTAAATAATAATTATTTTGAAAAAATATGGCTAAAAAAATATTAATTATCTCAAATAAAGTTGTATTTCCATCAATGGATGGCGGAGCGGTAGCGATGCAGAAACTAGCGAAAAATTTAATTAGTCAAAGTTATCAGCTTGATATTATTTGCATCAATAAAAATGACACTTTAAAATCAATGTCAAAAAAATATTTAAAGCTCGAAAAAAATCAAATAACACAAACTCAAATTCAAAAAAATATGAGTTTTAATTTATTGATTTTTATTACAAGTATAATTAAACAAAAAGCATATCAAGCAACACGTTTCTATGATTTAGAAATCCAAAATATGATCCAAGAAAAAATTGATAACAACAAGTATACCGCTATAATTTTTGAAAGTATTTTCACTACCATATATTTAAACAAACTCATATTTCATAATAATCCTCAAATTATTTTAAGAGCACATAACATAGAACATAAAATATGGAAAAATTTAGCTCGTCATACAATCAGTAAAAAGTTGGTTTTTTTACTACTAGCGAAGCAAATAAAAAAAATGGAAAAAGAAATCCCTAAATATGTAGATTATATATTTACTTTATCAGAAAAAGATCAACAATATTTTCAAAATATTTTTCCGAAAAAAACACATAATATACCTGTAACATTCGACATAGAAAATATAAGTCATAAAAAGATACGAAATAGTATCGTACACTTAGGGGCAATGGACTGGAAACCTAACACGGAGGGTATAAGCTGGTTTTTACAAAACGTGCACCCCCAATTAGAAGATGAAGATATTAAAATATATATTGCTGGTAAAAATATGCCTAAGAAATACTTTAATTATGTCAGTCCAAATACAGTAATAGAAGGAGCAGTGAAAAATGCAAAAAATTATATAAAAAATAAAGAAGTTGTTTTTGTGCCATTATTATCAGGGAGTGGAGTTCGAATTAAAATATTAGAAAGTATGGCGTTAGGTATTCCAGTTGTAAGTACAAGAAAAGGAGCAGAAGGCATTCCATACACAGATAGAAAAAATATATTCATTGCTAACAGTCCTCTAGAATTTAAAAATGCATTATGTATACTCATACAGAATAAACAATTAGCCGCACAAATAGGAAAAGAAGGTCAAAGATTAATTCAAGAGCGCTTTTCAGATCAAATAGTAATTAAAAAATTACGTCATATTCTACAATAGGTACCATGAAAAAACAAAAAATTGTTATTATCACTTCTAGATTCCCATTTCCGTTAGACAAAGGAGATAAGTTAAGAATTTATCATCAAATAAAATATATATCAAAATATCATAACATATATTTAATTGCATTAAACACAGAGGGTAAAATAACACAACATAGCTTCAAGCAATTAGAACAATACTGTAAAGAAATTCATGTCATCGAATTAAGTCTAATAGTCAGAATGATTAATATTTTCAAATCTATATTAACATATGAACCCTTACAAGTTGGTTATTTTTACTCAAAGAATGCACATCGAAAAATTGAAGCTATCATCCATGAAATAAAACCTGATTGGTGCTATGGTCAATTAATTCGAACAGCAAAATATATTTATAATTATGAAAATAATATCATAGATTACATGGACGCATTTTCTAAGGGGATTGAAAGGCGAATTAAAAATTTTCCAAAATATATACAACCAATCATTAAATACGAATCAAAGATTGTTCAAGATTTTGAAAAAAAAGTATTTAACCATTTTAAAAAACACTCTATTATTACATCTAACGATAGGCAATATATTCAACATACAAATTCAAATAACATTACAATCATTCCAAACGGTGTCGATACTCATTATTTCGCTCCAAGATATAATGTGGCAAAAAAATATGATATTGTATTTGTAGGCAATATGAATTACCCACCGAATATAGAAGCAGCCCGATATATATGTGAGGAAATTGTTCCAATAATAAAAAGAAAACATAAAAAATGTAAAGTATTAATTGGAGGAACCAATCCCAATAAAAAAATAAAAAAAATGTCAAATAAAGATGTGAAAATATCTGGATGGGTTGAGGATATAAGAACAATTTATGCATCTGGCAAAATATTTGTTGCCCCAATGTTTATCGGCACAGGATTACAAAACAAACTTCTAGAGGCAATGGCAATGGGTATCCCATGCATAACAACAGAATTAGCGAATAATGCATTACGTGCTAATTCATCTCAAATTATTATTGCCAACAATAATACAGAATTTGCCAATGCATGCATTGACATATTAAAAAATAATGACAAAGCTAATTCTTTACGGGAAAATGGATTAAAATTTGTAAAAGAAAATTATGATTGGAATTTAATTAATCATAAATTAACTTCAATGTTCAAATAATCAAATGATGAAACATAAATTAAACTCAATATCTGAAGCTATATTAGAGATCAAAAAAGGTAATATAGTCATAGTTGTAGATGATGAGAATAGAGAAAATGAAGGAGATTTTGTGGCAGCAGCTGAAAAAGTTACTCCTGAAATGATCAATTTCATGGCCACTCATGGCAGAGGTTTAATTTGTGTTCCATTAATAGATAAAAGATGTGATGAATTAAATTTAGATTTAATGGTGGGAAAAAATAGTGATCCCATGAAAACTCAATTTACAATATCGGTAGATAAAATTGGAAATGGTTGTACTACAGGTATATCTGCACATGATAGATGTGAAACTGTCAAAGCCTTAGCAAATCCAAAACAAAAGTGAATGAATTATCAAGACCTGGACATATTTTTCCTTTAAAATCTATGAATGGAGGCGTGCTTCGAAGAGCTGGGCATACAGAGGCTGCAATCGACTTAGCTCGATTAGCCAATCTAAAACCATGTGGTCTAATTGTAGAGGTAATGAATAAAGATGGGACTATGGCCAAACTACATGACCTAAAAAAAATAGCCAAACAACATAATCTGAAAATTATCTCCATTGAAGATTTAATTGCACATAGACTAAAACATGAATCCTTAATTAAAAAAGAAGTAACAATTCATTTGCCCACTAAATTTGGCGACTTTCAATTAATAGGCTATAGAGATACTAACACAAATGAAGAGCACCTAGCAATTACTAAAGGTGAGTGGAAGAAGGATGAACCAATCTTAACACGAGTCCATTCTTCTTGTTTTACTGGTGACATACTAGGATCTTTAAAATGTGATTGTGGAGATCAATTAACATTAGCATTAGAACAAATTGAAAAAGAAGGGAAAGGAGTTGTCTTATATATGAATCAAGAAGGAAGAGGTATTGGCCTTATGAATAAATTAAAATCTTATAAATTGCAAGAAGGAGGTTTAGATACAGTAGACGCGAATTTAAAATTAGGCTTTAAAAGCGATCAAAGAGATTATGGCATAGGTGCTCAAATACTAAGAGATCTTGGAGTATCTAAACTAAGACTGTTAACGAATAATCCTACAAAAAGAGCAGGACTACTGGCATACGGAATTGAAATTATTGAAAACGTCCCTATCCTTGGAAAGATAAATACTTATAATGAACAGTATTTGAAAACAAAAAAAATAAAAATGAAACACAAACTTTAGTCATTACTCATTTTTCTCAATAATGAACAATTCATTAAAACTGTTAAATTGTTTTTTAAAAAACATACCAACACCTGTCTCATAGCCAGAATCAAATGGAGTGATTGATAGAGGATCATAGTCCTCTGGCCTAGTAAAAAATCTGAATTTAAACTTACCATCTCTAAAATAATCAAACTCAATATCTAAATCTCCTACAATATTAGATTTTGATTGATCCGATGGTGTTCGTGTACCGGGTGTGCCCACATTACCATTCACAATAAATCTATTATCTAAAAATTTATAACTTACTGCTAATTCAACCTGTTGAGAACTTAAAGAATCATTAGTCCCGGGGATCCATTTAAATCCTAAATCAAAAGCATCCGTTGTTTGAGATAACCAATTTGATAATTGATTTGATAAAAGCTCTGTCCCAGTAGTTGCTAATGTATTCCCGATGTAATCAACAGTAGGATCATTTTCAATTAAAAAACTATTAGCAATCAGTAGATATAAAAATTGCTCTAATAGTTTTTGATCTGTATTGGTTAAACTTTCAAGATATGCTTCAGCTATTTGATCGCCATTAACTATATCAATACTAAAATTTATATCAGGATCTAATAACGAACCAGACATTTCCATTCTACATATTATTGGAGATTTTGTGTCTCTATCATAATCTGGATTTAAAGGATTTAGAGAAGCCTGAGTATTATATAATAAACTCAAATTAATTCGTGCATCATATACGCTGCCATCAAACTCAAGAACACCTCCTCTTTCTATTTCAAAGCTCTTTGTAATAACATCCTGCAGCGTAAATAAATAATTACCTTTTTCTATTTCAAAATCTCCAAAAACTTCAAAATTCCCTTCTTTATTTAGCTTTAAAGATAAATCCCCTTCTCCATAGCCTTTAATAATATCACCTAATTCTTCATCAATAATTAATTGTATCTCAGATTGATTATCTATTGATAAGTTGAAATCCATATCAAAATTAGGTTTTTGCACAACTTGATCTGACGGCATATTTTCTTCTGTTATATGGGTATTAAATCGAATAAATTGATTTTTTTCAACTTCTTTAGATCGAGATAATGGTATCATGAATTTAGATCCACCTTTAGATTTACCATGAATAATTAAACTAACACCTTTTGGGGCGCCATTTACAAGCATATTCCCTCCTAAAAAAATATTTCCATAATAATATGAATTATCATATTTACTCGTATTTAAAGCATGAAGACTATCTGTATCAATAGAAAGATTATAAAACATATCTTTTAAACCCGTGTGAGTAATTTCTGCACTGAATACTGCGCGAGTGTTGTCACTTATGTCATAAAAAGTGAAATTATCCATGGAAATTAAATTATTATTAAATTTGACAGCTAAGTCATTATTTTTAGCAGAATAACTCATTCCTAAATAAGGAATTTTGAAGTTTACATTTTGAAGAGAAGTCGTCCCTGAAATATTATAATTAGTGATTAAACCATCAAGATTAAGATTACCATTCACAAGTCCACTTAAATTGGAAACAGGCTTAATCAATAAATCTAAAACCTCTATGGGAAACTCATTAAAAATTATATTTGCATTAATCTCCCTTGTCCCATCTAATGGATATTTAGCTATAAAACGCATTGTTTCTTTTGTGTCTTGAATCATTCCAGTGGTATATATAGAATCATTTTTTTCATTTGATATATTATTAAGTTTCAGCCTGCCCAATAGAGTCTTATTAAAAGCAAAATCATTAACTTCAAAATTACCAGATAAAGCTGGAAAAGACGATGGATTGAATACAACATTACCATCTAAAATACCATCAAATAAAAAAGATCGATTCCTTAAAAAAGGATTTAAATAATTAATCTTAAACTTATTGAAATAAAAAGTCATATTAGATGTATTTCCCAACCATCCATTCATTCCTAATACTTGACCGTCCATAGTTAAAGAAAAGTTCTTAAATCTTAAATTTCCTCTATCCCAAACTAATTTTGAAAGAGGGTCAATAGACCAAGTGTAATTAAATAACTGAAATACCGATTTATCAGCAAAATGAATATCAATACTATTATCATCTATAAATTCAAACCCTCCTGCCAATTTTCCCTCATTTAAATTCAGAGAGGAATAGGTGAGTAAGAAATTTGATATATTTTGTTCATTAAATTCTGTAGATAAATTGAAGTTGTTTAATTGAATTTTATCTAAAACAATCACATTATCTACTAAAATATTAATCTTTTTTAGAGTATCCAACATTGTACTAAATTGACAATTCGTCAGACTTATATCAGAAAACTTAATATTAGGAGACATACAGTTTATAGTAGGGAAACTTGAATTTTCAGAATAAATACTAAATGCTAGAGTATCATTTAAGTCTAAATTATTAGAAAAAATATCCGATAAAACAGAGGCTCGATTCAAATCTCCATTTAAACTGAATGATGGGAGTTTATTGTTTTTATTCAAATCAAAAATAGTATTTGAAAATACTTCTGCACGGATATTCCCTAAAGAAGAGTTTATAGATAATTGACTGTTATTTAAATAAAAATAAATTGAATCTATAAAATTGACATTCCCTTGTTTATTATATTGAAAATTATTCAACATAATACTCGGATTATTAGTCTCTAAAAAAGAAATTTGATTATCTGAAAACAAGAACCGAAAATTATTAAATTCAAATTCACTAGAGAGAAAATTAATATTCTTACTAATATTATAATTCAAAGCATTAAGATCAATATATTTAATGAGTCCAACGATACTAGAATTATAAATCATAGTAGTATCATATAGATTAGACTGCAGGTTGAACTGCGCTGTTAATATGCAATTAGGATCATTTAAACTAATATCATAAACCCTACGATTATTAAACAAGGAGTTTTGTTGAATAAAGATGTTTTGGTAAGAATAATCATCAAATACGAGATCATGAATCTCTGTATCTAAATTCAAGATACTATTATCTTTAATAGTCAAAAAATGTGTTGAATTGATGTGACCTAACCGTTTTTTATTTAAAAAATCTCCAAGCTCAAAGTCAATAAAAGAAGTAACTATATTAATGTTTTTTGTATTGAACATATCCAGCGAAAAATGAAGATCTCCATAATTACAATCAATCTCACCACTAGAAGAAACAATTTTATTCTCAACTTCTAAAACACCATTAACAATGATATCTTTCAGTAAATTTTGATTACTTCCAAGAATTGGCAGATGTAAGCTATTTAATTTAGATTGATACTGTGCATATAAGAGTGTCGGTTTTTTAACAAAATCAATAGCTAATCTACTAGAATCCAATACAACTTCTGCAAAGCCTACAATAGAATCCTTACTAAAAGATGTATTAGAAGAAAAATTCAAAAATTGCATATCTATATTATTGAATATATTATATGATGGAAGTAGAGATAAAAAATTACTACAGTCAGAATTTGTAATATCTAATATTAGATTAGCATTACGAATTGAACAAGTCCCATTAACACTACAACTATCTTGGGACACAAAGATATTTTGAATATTCAACGTATGATTTGAACAGGATAAATCTGTCATCTTAATATTCAGAGTATTTAGGAAAGATCCATTGTAGAGCACATGTATATTATTTAACTGTAAATTACTGAGCAGTATTTTTTGATCAAAAGAAGATAAAAAAGTAAAGAATCGTTGAAATTCATATGAAGAATCTGTCTCTCGCTTAGGTATATTTAAGACTAATGAATCAAGATAAATATGTTCGATATGTAATTCATTGGATATGATAAACTCCAAAAAGTTCATGTCGATTTTAAAACTAGAAGTAGAGAGTATAGTATCTTGATATTCCAATATATGTAAATCTGAACTAATTTGGCTAGAAAAAATATTATAATCAAAATGAGTAATAGAAACTTCAATATCATTGAAATCAAAATAATGATCTAGATAATAAGTAATTATTTGTTTTTGAAATCCAGAATAATTAAGCAATCCAAATATAATCGAAAAACAAAATAGAAATGGCAATAATATTTTTCGTAGGTTTATGGTCAATATATTATATTTTATGTCTATTAAAGTTAATAAAGATATTATTATTTTAGCAATTGAGTCATCATGTGACGACACATCTGTTGCTATATCAAAAAATAAAGAAATACTCGTAAATATCGTAGCGAACCAAAAAGTACATAAAGAATATGGCGGAGTTGTTCCTGAACTTGCATCACGAGAGCACCAAAAAAACATAGTGCCAACAATATCTTTAGCAATAAAAATGTCAAAAATATCAAAAGATCAAATTGATGCGATTGCATTTACTAGAGGACCCGGATTAATGGGGTCATTATTAGTTGGTGCATCATTTGCAAAAAGTTTATCAATATCTTTAAAAAAACCATTAATTGAAATCAATCACATGGAGGCACATGTATTAGCAAATTGTATTGATGAAGATCCAGTATTCCCATTTATATGCTTAACTGTATCGGGAGGACATACCCAAATTGTTAGAGTAGAAAATGTTAACCAAATTGAAGTAATTGGAGAAACAATTGATGATTCTGCTGGAGAGACATTTGATAAATGTGCAAAAATGTTAGGCTTAAATTATCCTGGTGGACCAGAAATTGAAAAAAATAGTAAACATGGGAATCATTTAGCATTTTCATTTACACATCCTAAAGTTGATGGTTTAAACTTTAGCTTCAGTGGTTTAAAAACCAATTTTATGCGACTCATTCAAAATAAAAGTATTAACAACCCCTCTTTTATTCAACACCGATTATCTGATTTATGTGCGTCAATTCAATATACTATTATTCAAATATTAACTAATAAGCTGGATCTTGCTATTAGAAAATATAATGTAAAAAATATTGCAATTTCAGGGGGTGTCGCTGCTAATCAGGAATTTAGAAAAGCTATTATATCACTTGAAAAAAAATATAACACAAAAGCATTAATACCTAAAAAAGAATACTCCACTGATAACGCTGCGATGATTGCTATATCATCTTATTATAAGTATAGAACTAGCCAGTTTACTAAAACATCAATTAATGTAGATCCAAGATATAAGTTAAAACAGTATGATCAATAAAGAGATGGAGTTTAAGAATTCAAAATATTCTTAATACTGTAAATTTAAATCTCGATTCCAATTAAATACATTTCTGCTATTATTGAGATAAAACACTAGACCTAGCTCATGAGAAGAGTTAGAATACTCCCCTATTTCTCCATAATTAATATCAATATTATAAATAAATCCTATTTTTCCATATTTAATACCAAAGCCAGCTAAAATTTCTTTGTTTGTTCTGTAACCCAATAATAAATAAAAAGCATCATTGAAATCTGTTTTCAAATTAAAATCAAATTGTACTCCTGAATATGAGGTATTACGCATTAAGATTGTTTGCTCCACTCCTATTTTAGAAATATCATTAAAATAATGGTAACCCGCTAAAGCATAATAATGTCGAACTAATTGATTAGGACTGTTATCATCTAAACTTGAAATAGTAGAAGATTGTATCATATTTAAAACTGAAAAACCAGCAAATATAAAATCACTATAAATAAACATACCAAAATTCATATCAACAGTAGTTCTTTTATCAGAAACATCTAATGCAGGATCATACGGATCATTAGAGGTTCCTGGACTATTTGGATTGACTGAATTAGCATTATATAAATACTGATAAGGAACCAAACCTAAACCTAAAGACATACTATAATCTAAAACAAGTGGGAATTTAAATGAATAATCTAATTCTAAACCCGTAATACTTATTGCTCCTGTGTTATCCTGAAACAGGATCCCACCAACGCCTTGTGAATCATCTAAAATATAATTTCCGGATAGTGATGTTGTTCTAATACCGTCAGAAAAACCAACCCACTGACTACGAGTAGTAAGATGAAAATTTGAAATACTACTGACTCCTGGAAAAGCAGGATTAATAATTAAGGGATTATAAACATATTGATTATGTAACGGCAATTGTTGACTGAAGAGAAAAAAAGGCAAGCAATAAAAAGAAAAAATTAAACAAAAATGAATGTTTTGAGAAAATTTAATTTTTAAAAAATTATTTAATAATGTCATCGTTTTATTTAAAAGTCTTAACTAATCTAAATTATAATATAATTACTTTTTTAAAATCAAAAAAACAATATGAGTTAAAAATTGATTATCATTTGATTGTCATCAGTCTTCACATCAATGATTTGATCATCAATAATATCATTTTTTTCTTCCTTAATAGTAGAGATACTCTTAATAGAATATCTAGATAACTGATTCCCTAAGGCTGTAATTCCTTTTACAGAAATTAATTCTGAGGGGTTAAGAATAAGATCTGGTCTCTGTTCCTTATTTCTAGCTTTGGTAAATGTTAAATTAATCTTAAAATTGTCATCTGAAGATACTAACTCTAAATAACTGTCCTTACCTCCGTGTAGGATATTAGTTTTTTTCAATTTTAAAGATGGAATAAATCGTTTGATATAAAATATTTTCTTGTCAGAGTGAAAATAAATTGAAGTAATAGTTTTTTGAGGTGAATATTTTTCTAAAAAGATCATATCCTCAGGGAAATGATTGGAAAGATCATAAGAGAGTAGTTCAAGATAACCAGAGCTACAAATCATTAGAATTTTATCATCACCTGAAAATTCTCCTAAATAATTCCCCCTATTTTCGTCGTTTAATCTAAAAATAGATTTATCAAACCATATCTTTTTGCCAGATAAAGTAGAAACTCCCTCTGATTTCAGTTCCACTCTATTAATAGAATGACTAGTCACAAGATTCCCCTTAACCATTCTATTTTTAATTAAGACATCTGCAAAATCGAACTCTAGTCTCATTTTTTTTAATTTAGCTTTAGCTCTTAAAATAATAGAGACTATCTCAGCCTCTCCGTTAGTATTGGCACTAAAATATAAAATTGAACATTTCGTAGAATTCACAAGTAAATATTCACGATCTCTAGTTACCCCTTTAACAGGAAATCTTTTAATATATGATTTATTAGTAATTTGATCTCTATAAATCATATTATAGATAGTTCTATCATCATTTTTCTTAAATACAGCTACATGTATAATATCCTTACCAACAAAAGTTTTGTTCTTCACTTTTGTAACAAGCATAGTACCATTTCGCTTAAACACAATAACATCATCTATATCAGAACAGTCACAAATAAATTCATCTTTACGAAGTGTAGTTCCAATAAAACCATCTAATCTATTTACATATAATCTCTTATTAGCAATAGCTACCTTAGAAGCAACAATTTTATCAAAAATTTTAATTTCAGTTTTTCGTTTTCGACCTAAACTATGATCGGTTTTTATCTTTTTAAAATAATTAACAGCATACTCAATTAAGTGTTTAATATTATTTTTTGTTTCCTTAATTGCTTCTTCAATCTTGACAATTTTCTCTTTTTCTTTTTCTAAATCATAACGTGTAATTTTTTTGATTTTTATTTCTGTCAACTGAATAATATCTTCATGTTTGATAGGTCTAATTAAATCTTTTTCATAAGGCAATAAAGATTCATAAATAACATCTAAAACCTTTTCCCATAGTGCTATTTCTTCAATTTTACGATAAATTCTTTCTTCAATAAAGATTTGTTCTAATGTTAACGTTTGCCATTTTTCTTCTAGTTCTTTTAATTTAATTTGAAGTTCTTTTTTTAATAATGTCTTTGTATTTTCAGTACAAATTTTTAAAATTTCACTCACACCTAAAAAAACTGGCTTTTCATTAAAAATAACACATGAAAGAGGAGAAATAGAAATTTGACAATCAGTAAATGCATATAATGCATCTATTGTCTTATCAATAGATACACCCGCTGGTAAATAAACTAGAATTTCAACATTCTCAGCAGTATTATCTTCGATTTTTTTAATTTTAATTTTTCCTTTTTCATTACTCTTCAGCATAGATTCAATTAGACTCGTAGTAGTTGTGCTAAATGGAATTTCAGTAATTTTTAAGGTATGATTATCAATAGATTGTATTTTAGCTCTCAAAATAACTTTTCCTCCCCTTTTTCCATCATTGTAATCAGAAAAATCTGCTATACCTCCTGTGATAAAATCAGGGAGTATCTTTTTACTTCTTCCTCTTAGGATTGCAATAGATGCATCTATGAGTTCAATAAAATTATGAGGTAGTATTTTTGTCGATAACCCAACTGCGATACCATCTGCACCTTGATTTAAAAGAAGAGGAAATTTGATAGGCAAACTAATAGGCTCTTTAGATCTTCCATCATAAGAATCATCCCATTCTGTAACTTTAGGGCTAAAAACTACATCCAAAGCAAATTGTGAAAGTCTAGCCTCGATATAACGTGGAGCGGCAGCTCTATCACCTGTAAATATATTTCCCCAATTACCTTGCATATCAATAAGTAATTCTTTTTGGCCAATCTTTACAAGAGCATCACCTATAGACGCATCTCCATGAGGATGATATTTCATAGTGTTCCCAATAATGTTGGCAACCTTATTATATCTGCCATCATGCATTTCTTTTAAAGAATGTAATATCCTTCTCTGAACAGGCTTAAGACCATCAAGAATAAAAGGTACTGATCTTTCTAAAATAACATAAGACGCATAATCTAGAAACCAATCTTGATACATTTCAGAGATTGGAACCAATCTTTTAAGTTCTTCATTGTCATTTGAAAAATTTACTATATTTTCATTTTCTTCACTCATCAATATTATCTGTTTCTAATTGTTCTTCTATTTTTAGATTATTAATAATAAATTGTTGTCTTTGAGGGGTGTTTTTTCCCATATAAAATTTTAATAAATCATCTATTGTCGTATCACCTTTTAAGATTACCGGATCTAAACGTATATTAGGGCCTATAAATTCTTTGAATTCTGATGGAGAAATCTCTCCCAAACCCTTAAATCTTGTAATTTCCAACTTACCTGATAACTCATTCTCGGCATTTTTCTTTTCATTGATATCATAACAATAAATTGTTCTTTGTTTATTTCTAACTCGAAACAATGGTGTATCTAAAATATATAAATGATTTTCTTTTACTAAATCTGGAAAAAATTGAAGAAAAAATGTTATCAATAATAATCTAATATGCATCCCATCTACATCTGCATCTGTAGCTATTATAATATTGTTATATCTTAAATTATCTAATCCGTCTTCAATATTTAAAGCACTTTGCAACAAGTTAAATTCCTCATTTTCATAAACAATTCGTTTTGTTAAACCATATGAATTTAAAGGTTTACCTTTCAAACTAAAAACAGCTTGAGTTTGAACATCTCTTGATTTCGTAATTGAACCACTCGCAGAATCTCCCTCAGTAATAAAAATAGAAGTTTCTAATCGCCGATCTTGTTTTAGATTATTATAGTGAATTTTACAATCCCGTAATTTTTTATTATGTAAGTTTGCTTTTTTCGCGCGCTCTCTACTTATTTTTTTAATACCAGCTAACTCTTTCCTTTCTTTCTCTGATTGTTGAATTTTTTGATGAAGTAAATTAGAAAGTTCTAGATTTTTATGTAAGAAATTATCCAAACTTGTTTTTACAAAATCATTAACATACGTTCTAATCGTAGGTAATCCTCCACCCATATCTGAAGAACCAAGTTTGGTTTTAGTTTGTGATTCAAATACTGGCTCCATGACTTTTAAACTAATAGAGGCTATAATCGATTGTCTAATATCAGAAGCATCATAATTTTTTTTATAAAATTCTCTAACAGTCTTAACAATACTTTCCCGTAAAGCCGACTGATGGGTACCCCCTTGTGTTGTATGTTGGCCATTAACAAATGAAAAATAAGTTTCGCCATATTTTTGAGTAGAATGACTAAATGCAATCTCAATATCAGCTCCTTTTAAATGAACAATTGGATAAGACAATTTACAGTCAATGTTTGACTGTAATAAATCATAAAGACCATTTTCCGAAAAATATTTTTGACCATTATAAACAATAGATAAACCTGGGTTTAAATAAACATAATTCCAAATCATATTTACTATATAATCCTCCAGAAATCGATACTTCCCAAATATATTGCTATCAGGTATAAATGAGACCTTTGTTCCATTTCTTTGAGAGGTGTCAACTATATCATCTTCTTGTGTAATTACCCCTCTTTCAAATTCAATATTTTTAACTTTTCTATCCCTATGACTTTGGATTTTAAAATACTCTGATAAAGCATTAACTGCTTTTGTTCCAACACCATTCAACCCCACTGCTTTTTTAAAGGCTTTTGTATCATACTTACCCCCTGTATTAATCTTAGAAACACAATCAACAACCTTGCCTAAAGGGATACCTCTTCCATAATCACGAACAATGACCTTTTGGCCTCTAACACTAATTTCAATCGTCTTACCAAAACCCATGACAAACTCATCCATCGAATTATCAAGAACTTCCTTTAATAATACATATATACCATCATCATGAGAACTGCCATCTCCAAGTTTACCAATATACATTCCTGGACGCATTCTAATATGCTCTTTCCAGTCCAAGGATTTAATACTAGCTTCAGTATATTGATGTTTGACCATAAAAAAATTAACTATGTGTAATAGATTTAAAGATTAAATCTACAAAAGATTAAAAATTAAGTGACAATAGAAAATATAAAACTTATTAACAATGAATTTTTGAAGTATTTGTATACAAATCATATAACAAAATCATTAGACATTAAATCTAAAATGAATTACATCTCCATCACGTACTTCATAATTTTTACCTTCAATAGATATTTTACCCGCCTCTCTACAAGCTTGTTCAGTTTTAAATTGCATTCTATCATCAAAGGCAATAACCTCCGCTCTTATAAATCCTTTTTCAAAATCTGTGTGAATAACCCCAGCAGCCTGTGGAGCCAATGCCCCTTTTTTGATTGTCCAGGCTCTAACTTCTTTTTCACCTGCTGTAAAAAAAGTATGTAAACCTAATAAGGCATAAGCTGAATTAATGATTTTATTTACACCAGGCTCTTCTAAACCAATTTCTTTTAGAAATTCTTGTCTATCTAAGACCGATTCTAATTCATTAATTTCTGCTTCAATAGCGGCAGAAATAATTAACAATTTTCCTTTTTCCTCTTCGATAGCTTTTTTGAGCATATCGGTATATTTATTGCCATTAATAGAATTTTCGTCAACATTACAAACATATAAAACTGGCTTGTTTGTGAGTAAATTTAAATTTAATATACAATCATCTCCATCAAGATGTAAACTTCTAGCCGAATTACCAGATCTAATATGATTATAATAACCATCAATAATTTCTAATTCTCTTAATGCCTTTTTATCACCAGTATTCACCAACCTTTTTAAACTATCCTTCTTTTTTTCAAGAGTTTCTAAGTCCTTTAATTGTAATTCCATATCCACTGTTTCTTTATCTTTAACTGGGTCAACTATACCATCAACATGTGTTACATTAGCATCTTCAAAACACCTTAAAACATGAATAATCGCATTGGTTTCTCTTATGTTAGCCAAAAACTTATTACCTAACCCCTCCCCTTTACTGGCACCTTTTACAAGTCCAGCAATATCTAAAATTTCCACTATTGCAGCTTGTACATTTTTTGGATTAATCATGCTTGACAGTTGTTCAAGTCTTTTATCAGGTACAGGAATAATGCCAACATTTGGTTCAATGGTAGCAAATGGATAATTAGCAGCTAATGCCTTAGCGTTTGACAAACAATTAAACAATGTTGATTTACCAACATTTGGAAGACCTACAATACCACATTTCATAATTTTAATATTTAAAAATTGGGAACTTTTTCATTGTTTCATTAACCTTTTTAGACAAAGAATTAAAGGATTTTTTATTACGAAATAAAAAAATTGATTCATCTATATACTTCGTAATTAAATCAATATCTTCCTCAATTAAACCCCGAGTTGTAATTGCTGGAGTTCCTATTCTTATCCCAGAAGTTATAAAAGGTGATTTGTCATCAAATGGCACCATATTTTTATTTACAGTAATATGTGCCTGTCCTAATGCAAATTCTGCGTCCTTACCTGTAATTTCTTTTGATCTTAGATCAATTAACAATGAGTGATTATCTGTACCACCAGAAACAATATCATAACCTAAATCTAACAAGTTATTTGCTAAATGATTTGCATTTTTTTTCACCTGCATCATATATTCAAAAAAATGATCTTGCATAGCTTCTCTAAACGCAACAGCCTTGGCTGCAATAATATGTTCCAGTGGGCCTCCTTGTGAACCAGGGAAAACTGCAGAGTTTAAAATTGTAGACATCATTTTTTTATCCCCTTTTTTATTTTTATAACCAAAGGGGTTTTCATAGTCTTTTCCCATCATAATCACACCCCCCCGAGGTCCACGTAATGTTTTATGGGTAGTTGATGTGATAATATGACAAAAATGAAGAGGGTCTTTTAATAATCCTTTAGCAATTAATCCAGCTGGATGGGATATATCCGCTAATAAAGTGGCTCCAATTTCATCAGCAACATTTCTAAAAAACTCATAATCCCAATCTCTAGAATATGCTGAGGCACCACAAATAATCATCTTGGGCTTTTCTTTCAATGCTGTTAATCGCATAGCATTATAATCTATAGTTCCTGTATCTTTTGAGACTCCATAAAAAGATGTTTGATACAATTGACCTGAAAAATTTACAGGTGATCCATGTGTCAAATGTCCACCATGAGACAAATCAAAACCTAAAATTTTATCTCCAGGATTTAAACAAGCTAAATAGACTGAAGCATTCGCCTGTGAACCTGAATGAGGCTGAACATTAACATATTCAGCATTAAATAATAATTGAAGCCTTTGAATAGCAAGTGTTTCAATTTCATCTATAATTTCACACCCGCCATAATATCTTTTATTGGGATACCCTTCTGCATATTTGTTTGTTAGAATAGATCCAGCAGCACTCAAAACACTATCACTAACATAATTTTCAGAAGCAATTAATTCAACACCCACAATTTGTCTTTTTTCTTCTTTCTGGATTAATTTAAAAACATCTTTATCTAAGTTTTTCATAATTTATATTATTCAAATAAAAAATTAAATATATTTATTTTTTAAATAAAAGAAACACATAATGATAAAAGCAAATGATATAACAAGAAAATCTTGGATTAATTATGATAAGAATTCCGATTTTCCAATACAAAATATACCGTTTGGTGTATTTAAAACAAAAGAAGAAAAAGTCCATATTGGAACAATTATTGGGGAAACAGTAATTAGTTTATCTAAACTAGAAGAGTTAGGATATTTTAAAAGTACTGATTTAAAACATAATGTATTCCAACATAACAACCTGAATTTATTTCTTAAACAGGGTAAGAAGATATGGCGCCAAGTACGTGATAGTCTTGCTATATTGTTTGATGCGAATAATCAAGAATTACAAAAAAACAAAGAACATCAAAAAATCATTTTATATCGAATCAAAGATGTGATAAATATTAAACCGGTTGAAATTGGAGATTATACTGACTTTTATTCAAGTAAAGATCATGCAATGAATGTTGGAAAAATGTTTAGGGATCCTGACAATGCATTATTACCCAACTGGCTACACCTACCAGTGGGCTATCATGGTCGTTCTTCATCAATCGTGATCTCAGGCGTTGATATTCAAAGGCCATCTGGCCAAATATTACCAAAAGGAGAAAAAATACCAATATTTTCTAAATCAAAACTACTAGATTTTGAAGTGGAAATGGGGTTTATTACGGGAGATGGAAAAGATCTAGGACAATCTATATCAACAAATGAAGCGGAAGACTATATTTTTGGGCTATGCTTATTTAATGATTGGTCTGCTAGAGATATACAAAAATTTGAATATGTCCCATTAGGCCCATTTTTAGGTAAAAGTTTTGCATCTAGCATATCCCCCTGGATTATTACACTTGATGCATTAGAGCACTTTAGAATAAAAGGGGAAAAACAAATACCAGAAGTTACTGAATACTTAAAATATGAAGGGAAAAAAAATTATGATATTAATTTAGAAGTAATTCTTAAAACAGAGCAAGGAAATAGCACAAAAATATCTGAATCTAACTTTAAATATATGTATTGGAATATGTGTCAACAATTAGCACACCATACAATTAATGGATGTAATATAAAAGCAGGAGATTTGATGGCGTCTGGCACAATTTCTGGCCCAACTAAAAAGGAATATGGGTCAATGTTAGAATTATCTTGGGGTGGCACAAAAGAACTAAAATTAAAAAATGGTGAAATACGAAAATTTTTATTAGACAACGACACTGTTATCATAAGAGGATTTTGTGTAGATAAAAATATAAGAATTGGGTTTGGAGAAGTTGCAAATACCATCAAGGGATAAAGAAACAGTATTACACTAGGTAATTAGATTATTTATTATTTTTAGATATCCTCAGTAAAATTTTAATAAAAAAATGGCTAAAATCAATAATGAAAAAGTAGAGGCAAAAGTGATTGTTAATGAGTACAGATCTCTTATTAGAACAATTAGCAATAAAGCCACGACAGAAGAAAAAAAAAATATTAGAAAAGCATTTAATTTAGCCATCGATGCTCATAAAAATTCCAGAAGAAAATCAGGCAAATTATACGTTAGTCATCCCATATCAGTAGCAAAAATAGTGTCCACTAATATTGGACTGGGCGCTACCTCTATTATTTGCAGTTTGCTTCATGATGTTGTTGAAGATACTGATATTACACTGCATAATATAGAAACAGAATTTGGACAAGAAGTTTCAATGATCATCGATGGATTAACAAAAATATCTGGTGTTGTAGATGCCGATGTCTCACTACAAGCAGAAAATTTTCGAAAAATGATTTTAACAATATCGAATGATATTCGAGTGGTCTTAATAAAAATTGCTGATCGATTAGATAATATGCGAACCTTACAGTACTTAAACCAAAATAAGCAAGAACGAATCGCCTCAGAAACACTTTATCTATATGCACCTCTTGCTCATAGACTGGGACTATACTCAATCAAAACAGAGTTAGAGGATTTAAGTCTAAAATATACTGAGCCTGATATTTATTTTGACATATCTAAAAAATTAAATGAAACAAAGGATAATCGAGAAAAATATATTAGAAAATTTACCAAACCAATAAAAGAAAAATTAAAAAATGAGGGAATAAAATGCTCAATTAAAGGAAGACCTAAATCAATTTTTTCCATTAGAAAGAAAATGATTGAGAAAGAAGTCGATTTCGAAGAAGTCTTTGATAAATTTGCGATTCGAATTATTATTGACTGTCCCCAAAAAAAAGAAAAAGAATTATGTTGGAAAGCATATTCAATTGTTACTGATTTCTACAAACCAAATCCAGATCGACTAAGAGATTGGATATCCAATGTAAAATTAAATGGATATGAATCATTACACACAACTGTAATGGGAATGGACGGCTGTTGGGTGGAAGTGCAAATCAGGACTCAAAGGATGGATGAAATTGCAGAGAAAGGATACGCTGCTCATTGGAGATATAAACAAAATAAACATATAAATAACAAAATACAAAGAAACCTAGATGACTGGATTAATAGAATCAGAGACACATTAGAATATGACAAGAAAAATGCTATAGAATTTGTTGATGACTTCAAGCTAAATCTTTTTTCTGAAGAAATATTTGTATTTTCTCCAACTGGAGATTTAGTAACTCTGCCAAACGGAGCAACATCACTCGATTTTGCATTTCAAATACATACAGATTTAGGAAAATGTTGCTTAGGAACCAAAGTTAATGGAAAACTAGTACCACTAAGTCATAAGTTGAAAAGTGGAGATCAAATTGAAATAATAAGCTCTCGCAAACAAAAACCAAAAGAGGATTGGCTCGATTTTGTAATTACAACAAAAGCTAGAAATAAAATTAAAAGCTCTCTAAAACAAGAGAGAAAAGAAATTGCAAAAGATGGGAAAGAAACCTTAATGAGAAAGTTAAAACACTTAAAAATCAGATTTTCAGAATCTGCTGTTAATGAATTACAAATATATTTCGAGTTAAATGATAGCTTAGAATTATTTTATCGAGTTGGTATTGGTAAAATTACAAATGAACAATTAAAAGAATTTAAAGCAAATAGAGACAGTTGGTATGATTTTATTAAATCAAAATTTATCAAAAAAACAAAACAAAGTGCACCAATAATTAAAGAAGAAAAAAATAAATTATTAGTTTTTGGGGAAGAAGAAGAAATTTTAGATTATAAAATCGCCACATGTTGTCAACCTATTTCTGGAGATAAAGTATTTGGATTTCTTACAATTAAAGAGGGAATTAAGATACATGCTATAACATGTCCTAATGCAATAAGGTTAAGAACAAATTTTTCATATAGGATTATAAATTGTAAATGGAAAAGTGCACAAAATATTGAATTTGATGCATTAATTGAAATAAAAGGCATAGATTCTGTTGGTTTAGTTAGTAAAATAACAAATATTATATCTAGTCATATGAATGTGAACATGAAATTAGTTAATTTTAATACTGATGATGGATTATTCTATGGTAGAATTAATTTATCTATAAAAAATAATACTCATTTACAAAAAGTAATGAAACAAATTCTTAAAATAGATGGAGTAGAACATGTTAATAGAATAAAGGAATAGAATTATACAATGACCGCAAAAGAGCTATTAAATAAATACCTAATAGATAATAATCTAAGGCAAACACCGGAAAGATATATCATATTAAAATATATTTACAAAACACAATCACATTTTGATATAGATTATCTATATAACTGTATAAATAAAAAAGAAAAGATTAGTAAAGCTACTATTTATAATAATCTAGAAATGTTAACAAAAGCAAAATTAATTAAAAAAAGTAGTTTTAATGATACTAGGATAGTGTATGAAAAAGCATTAAACAAAACACAACATGATCATCTAATATGCAATCAATGTGGAGATATTTTCGAATTTTGTGATCCTAGAATTAAAAATATTTTAGATGGAATAGAAAAAATCACTAATTTTCGAGTACAAAATCATTCATTGAATATATACGGTCAATGCAATAACCAAAAATGTAAAAAATGAGTTTAGATGTTTTATTAGGTCTGCAATGGGGAGACGAAGGAAAAGGTAAGATTGTCGATTTTGTAAGTAAGAAATATGATATTATCGCAAGATTTCAAGGAGGACCGAATGCTGGTCACACCATCATTTTTAATAATCAAAAACATATTTTACATACTATACCATCAGGAATTTTTAATGAGAAAGTAAAAAATGTTATTGGTAATGGGGTTGTTATTGACCCCGTAACACTATCAACTGAATTAAGTAAATTAGAAAAACTAGGCATAAATTATCAAAACCTATTCATATCAAGAAAAGCGCACCTAATTATCCCAACACATAAACATTTAGATAGAGCGTCTGAGATTGCAAAAGGTGAGCAAAAAATTGGATCAACATTAAGAGGAATTGGCCCAACATACATGGATAAAACCGGTCGTAATGGCTTACGAATAGGTGATATTGAATTAACCGATTTTCATGAAAAATTTAAAAACCTCACAAACAAACATAAAAATATCTTATCACAGTATAATTATCAAGAAAGATTTGAAGATGATATTGAATTATGGTTTAAAGCAATTGAAAAAATCAAACAAATAAAATTTATAGATAGTGAATATTTTTTTGAAGATGCAATAGAACATAAACAACAAATTCTCGCCGAAGGAGCACAAGGAACACTATTAGATTTGGACTTCGGTACTTATCCATTTGTTACATCATCAAATACGATTTCTTCTGGTGCATGCAATGGGTTAGGTGTGTCACCAAATAAAATTAAAAATGTAGTCGGTGTTTTTAAAGCATATTGTACACGTGTAGGGAATGGCCCCTTTATCACAGAATTAAAAAATACACTTGGACAAAAGCTAGCAAAACAAGGACATGAATTTGGTTCTACAACTGGTAGAGCAAGAAGATGTGGATGGATTGATTTACCTGCATTAAAATATGCAATTAATATCAATGGTGTCACAGAATTAAGTATGATGAAAGCAGATGTTTTAAGTGGATTTGAAAAAATATCTGTTTGTACTGGATATAAATATAACGGTAAAATAATTCAACATCTACCATATGACTTAGATGATCAATCTATTGAACCCATATATATTGAATTAGATGGTTGGGATGAAGATCTCTCTAAATTAACATCAATTAACACGTTACCAAAAGCATTTGAAAATTATATTCTTTTCTTAGAAAAAGAATTAAAAAAACCAATATCCATTATATCAGTTGGGCCAGATAGGAAGCAAACAATATTTAGGTAATAAATCCGCAAGAATATCAAATCTCTATCTAAATATATCATACTATTATGTTTTTATCAGACCTTGTTCTGCCAAAATCCGATTAATGTCATTCAGTCTCACCAACTAGATCAAATTCTTATTCATGATACTATTTTTCAAAAATTTTCAGGAGATGTAATCATCGAGTACTCTGATTTCAAAATTCAATGTGATACTATTTTAATTGATGAATATCAAGAAATTATAAGGGGCTGGGGCAATACTAGTATTTTTAATGATACAATTAAGTGTCAAACTGACTCTATTAATATAAAGCAATTCGAAAATAAAATTACATTCTACACAAACAGTATTCTAGAAACAGATAATATGCTGATATATAGCGACCACATGATATACAATTATGAACAAAAAAAATTAGCATACCTAAGTGGAGGTTCAGTTAAAACACAAGATTATGTAATTAATAGTCAACAATTCACATATCAAATAGAAAATGAGATTTCCGAATTTAAAGATCAAATAAAGTTAACTACAAATAAATATAAAATCACTACTAACCATATGATTCATGAAAATGATATAATAAATTTTGTGGGAAAAAACTGTATTGAGTATGAAGAATTCACGATTAATTCTGAAAAAGGGATTTTTAAAAAAGATGATTTTTTAAAACTGTATCAACAAGAATCAATAAATGGGAAAAATGAAACTATTATATCTAATCAATTGTTCATCGACATAAGTAGTGAAAAAAAATACTTCACAAATAATGTCCATGTAATTTTAGATGAAAAAACACATCTTTTTGGAGACACCCTCATACAACAAGATCAAGGCTCAAAAATAAATAATAATTGTGAGATCCAATTATTAGGCACACAAGACTCTATATATATAACAGGGGATATCATTCAGATAGATGGGAAAAAAGAAGAATTAGAAGTAATAAATAATGTATTTATTATGGGTAAAGATTTAGAAGGAAGTTGTAATAACATGCTTTTTAAATCTAATTATGAAAACATATTAATGAATAAAGATCCAGTAATATGGATACGTGATATTCAAATTACTGGAAAAAGAATAGAGCTATATACACAAAATAATAATTTAGATAGTATATATATACCAATAAATCCCTTTATAGTGTCTCCGAATGACTCATTAGAGTATTATAATCAAATGACGGGAAATATACTCTCAGGGAAATTTAAAAATAATAAAGTAGAATATATCAATCTTGCTGGAAATGCTCAAATGATATATTTTGATAACCAAAAAAATAAAAATTTAACTATTAATATGAATCATACTAAAGCTGGAAGCATAAAGTTAATTTTTGACAACAACAACATCAATAATATATTTTGTTTGAATCGAATAGAGTCCAATTATGACGAAATTAATTTAAGTAATAGGCCAAAAAAGATGCAAAAAAAAATTTTTTTAGATGACTTTACCCTTATTAAAAGACGCTCTTTCTAGAAAAAAACTAAAATCTATTTCAAAAATTTACAGATAACAACTTATTATTAACAGAGCTTTTTTTATAAAAAACATGTAATAAATTGAAAAAAAGTTCCTGATATAAGTTTTTTAATATATATTTGTCCCTGTTAACTAAGAAAATTATATAATTATTATTACTATGAAAAAGTTTATTTTAATGTTTGCAACTTTATGTTTAATAACATTGTCTGCAAACGCTCAAACAAAAAAAGGAACTGTACTTTTAGGTGCAGGTAGCGAGTTTTCTGGTGATGCATGGACTGCATGGTCATTAACTCCAAAAATTGGATACTTTATCCAAGATGGTTTAGCAATTGGTGCTGAAATTCATTTCGACACTGATGATGAGTATTTCCCTGCTTTTAATGGATATACTACACTAAACGAGTTTGATGAGCCTGTAACAACTGGTGCTCACTCAGATTATACTTTAACTGACAACGTAAGAAAATTTGGTGTTTTTGCAAGATATTATGCAGCACGAAATTTATTTATGGAAGTTAGCATGAGTAGTATGACTAGTCAAGACGAATCATGGGAAACAGTTACTGCTTGGAGCCCAATTGACGGTCTAAATGAAACTGAAATGGTTGTTCAAGAAAGAACTTCATCTTCTAATGTAAGCTTCGGAATGGGTTACACATTGGTTTGGAGAGAGCATTTTGCTGTAGAACCATATGTTCACTTAGATTTAATTGTTGATGGTGAAAGAGTTAGTCCAGGAAATGGTATGATGCAAAGTGCAGAAACTACAGACCTTTCAGGTTCTGAGTTTATTGCAGGTATAAACTTTAGTTTATTCTTTTAATACCAACAGAATATAATGTAAAAAAGGGCTCTATTTTGAGCCCTTTTTTTTTGCTTACCTATGAAAGGTTTAATTGATTTAACCACGTATTTATTGGCATAATCCATGTCTCATGGCTACTCATAATCGAGTTATTAAAAACAACGATGTTCTGATCAGATCTATCAGATAAATAATCAACACAATCTTTATAATCTAAAAATTGTATTTCTGGGTTTTTTAATGCTGAAAACCAATTCTTCGTGTCTACTATAGTAAATGCAATTTTTTTCCTATTGAAGAAAGTGATCGACAATTCTGATTCTAATAATTTAATTTCATGAACCAAAGAATCAATCGAACAACCAGAAATATGATTACAACAAGCGGACACAATAAGAAAATGCTTATATAATAATATACACTCTCCTGCTATTTTTTCATTATGGGAGAACCAGCGATGAAAAAAATCATTATTCAATCGATTTTTTATATATGAAATATTTTGACTACTAATTTGATTGATTGATTGAAATACAAAGACTCTATCATTATCTTCTCTAGATAAAAAATGTGAAAGTTGCATATTATAATTTTTCAGATTGTACAATTAATTCAGCAATATCTAAAACATCAACTGAACCTTCAGCTAAATTTTTAACCCCATCTTGCATCATGGTATTACAAAAAGGACATCCTGTTGCAATTATACTAGTTTTCGCATTCAATGCTTCTCTTGTTCGATTTATATTAATGTCTTCTCGCCCCTTTTCAGGCTCCTTAAACATTTGAGCGCCACCAGCACCACAACAAAAAGATGTTTCCTTAGAACGAGGCATTTCGATTAATTGTAGGCCAATGATATCAATAAGCTTTCTAGGGATAGAAAAAACACCATTTCCTCTACCTAGATAACAGGGATCATGATAAGTGATTTTTTTATTTTTTAGATTTCCTAAAATTGATAACCTTTTCTTAGTAATTAATTCATATATAAACTCTGTATGATGCAAAACATCATATTCTCCACCTAAATCTTTATATTCATTTTTTAATGTATTAAAGTCGTGTGGACACGTCGTGACAATACGCTGGATGTTATAAGAATTTAAAATTTGGATATTATTCATTGCTTGCATTTGAAAAAGAAATTCATTTCCTGCTCTTTTGGCAACATCTCCACTAGCTGATTCTTCAGTACCTAACACACCAAATTTCACATTTGCGTGATTCATAATCTTTACAAACGATCGTGTAATTTTCTTAGCTCTATCATCAAAACTACCAGCAGAGCCTACCCAAAATAAAATTTCAGGATCAGTATTTGCATTTTTCCATTCGGCCATTGTTTGAACAACTAAACCCATAACTATTTAAATACTTGAATTTTTACATTTTTTTCAATAAGATCAGTAAATGAGCCATCGTATCTAGTGGCTCTAACTATATGATTATCAATCCAATGATAATTACCTCCCCTAGGTTTATCCATCAATAAACCATGATATTTAAAACCATGATCTTTTAACCACTGTTTGGTTACTTTTCTATGCTTCTCTAACCTTGAAGTAAAAAAAGTAATAATATGACCTTCATCATACCATTTATTTAAGGTTTTTAATGCTTCCGGATATACATCTGCTGTTAACATTCTCTCTGGTTCTTCATTAGGTATATCATCACAAATGGTACCATCTATATCTATTAAATAATTCTTAATATCCTTAGGCAAAACAGGACTCATTGTTTTACCATCTACTACCTTATTGATTAATTCTATTTTTTTATTCATCATCTTTCCAATTTAATCGATCTGAAGCGGAAAATTGCCAAGGAGCACCATTATTTTCTATATTTGAAAATACTGCATTTAACTCAGTTGGTGCTGAAGATTCTTCCATAACTGAATATCTTCTTAATTCAAGAATAATAGACAATGGATCAATACTTAAAGGACAAGCCTCTACACATGCGTTACATGAAGTACAGGCCCACAGTTCTTCTGGCTTGATAAAATCATGTAGTAAAGATTTTTCATCTTTAAAATCTTTTCCTTTTAAATCTATACCTCTTCCCACCTCCTCTACTCTATCACGAACATCCATCATAATTTTTCTAGGAGACAATTTTTTCCCCGTGACATTAGCTGGACATTCTGCCGTACAACGACCACATTCTGTACAGGAATATGCATTAAGTAAGTGTAGCCAATTTAAATCTGTCACATCTTTTGCTCCAAATCTCACTGGTTGAGATGTACTTACTGGCTCAGTAAAGGGATCAATATTAGGGTCCAACATCATTTTTACTTCATTAGTAACTGATGACATATTATTAAATTGTCCTTTAGGCTTTATACTGCCAAAATATGTATTAGGAAATGCAAGAATAATATGTAGATGCTTAGAAATAACTAAATAATTTAAAAAGCCAAAGATGCCAATAATATGAAACCACCAACAAAAACGCTCAATCAGTATTAAATTTGAAATTGAAATGCCTTGCATAAGAGAAGATATCATACCACTTATTAAAAAATTACCAGTATTAGGATATTTAAGCTGTAAATAAGATTCTGTATGAGCTAACTTTTGAAGAGAAAGATCAGCTGCATTCATAATTAAAAAAGCAGACATTAATAGAATCTCAAAAATCAAAATCAAATTAGCATCAGATTTCGGCCAACCTTTCATTTCTGGACTCCAGAATCTGCTAATTTTGATAATATTTCTCCGAATTAAAAAAATAATACAAGCGACAAAAACCAATAAAGCTAAAATTTCAAAGCTATTGATACAAAAATTATATAAACTACTCCATTTTGGCGAAAATAAAATTCGATGAGTTCCTAAAATACCATCTAATATAATCTCTATAATTTCTATATTGATAATAACAAACCCTAGATAAACTACTAAGTGTAATATCGCAACAAGAGGTTTTTTAAACATTTTTTTTTGACCAAATGCAATAAATAAAACATTTCTCCATCTTTCTCTTTTATTTTCAAAGACACCAGCATCCCCTCCAAGCTTGATATTTCTAATAATTTTGCGGAAATTCTTGTAAAATAAAAGAGAGCTAAGTAAAAAAATAATGAGAAAAGCTGAGTTACTTAGTGAAAACATAAGCTAATGAATAATTTTATTTATTAGATTTTTTATCTACCCCCCACAGAGATAGATTAATATATTTTTTTGGATTTTGTTGAATATCATACAATAATCTATCCAAAGTATTAATAGTAATAGAGATATCACTATAAATAGAATCTTCATATAAGAATTTTGATAAACTCCCATCACCACTATTTAATTGAATTAATAACAATTCAAGTTGATCAGATATAGATAGGATTTGATCTCCAAGAGATACTACATCAACTTCTTTTAAGCTATCAGTAAATGTTGATAAATTAGATATAATATCTTTCACATTCGCTGATTGAGTCTCTACTACAGAGGAAATAGACTCAATGCTATTAATACTTTGTTCCAATTTTTTCTCATTAGCTAATAACATGCGATTAGCCGTATTAGATAAATCTTGAACTTCAGTTAATACTTTATTAAATGAAACAATAACTTGATCCAAACCAACCTTAACAGATCCAAATTGCTCACTAACCTCACTGGTTAATCCATGGGCAATGGATCCTAATAAAGTATCCCCACTCAGTGCAAGTGTAGATCCATCAAGTATTTTCAATTCTAACGATTTAGCTCCCAAAAGATCAGAATCATAAATTTCTAAAAAAGAATTTTTTGAAAAAGGCAGATCTTCTTCAATAGCAACCTCAACAATTAAATTTCCTTCTTTTTGAGATGTAAAATTAATATTTGAAACCTGACCAACTTTAAAGCCATTCACAGTTACAGGACGAGAAATAGTTAAACCATCTACATTATCATATAATGCATAAAAGAATCTTTTATTAGAAAAAAGATTCTCGCCCTTTAAAAAGTTTACACCCCAATATAATACACCAAGAAGTAGACATGTAAAAAGACCTATTAATAATTCTTTGGATTTATTCAAAACTTAAATCATTTTATGTTTAAAAGATAAGAAAATTAGTTTAAAATTGATAATGCATCTGATAAGGACATTTTTTTTCCATTCAATATAGCTATAGTAAAGCAGTCTTTAAAACCATACATCACTAATTCATTCTTTAATAAATTCACTTGCTCTAAACTCTTTACTTTACCATAAGAGTATTGATATTTGCCATCAACATTAAACTCATGAATTAAATGTCTGTTTTGAATACCTAAATCGTTAATACGCACAGGTGACAATGAGGATAAAAATTGAATACTATAAAATATTTCATTATCTACACTATTAATTTGACTATCTAGAATTAACTCTTCTAATTCTATTTTATATTCTTTAATGGCCCTAAAAATAGCTGAAGCCATATATGTTTTTCCCTGCGATGAATTCAAAAAATCTTCTTCAATATTATTAGTTAAAAAACCTAATTCAATTAATACACTGGGCATAGTTGCTCGGCTTAAAACCAGGAAACCTGCTTGTTTTACCCCCCTATCTTTACGATTGACACGATTTTTAAACTGACTTTGTATTTTAGTTGCAATTAATAAACTATTAGCTAAATAAGATGATTGATACATAGATAATGCAATGTACGATTCTGGTTCTGATGGGTTAAAACCCTCATAATTAACTTTATAATCATTTTCCATTAAAATAGATGAGTTTTCACGAATTGCAACATTTAAATTACTAGCAGTTTTATGCATCCCCATAACATATGTAGACGAGCCGTAAACAGATTGATCATGAAACGCATCACAATGTATAGAAACAAATAAATCTGCTTTTGCTTCATTTGCAATTCTTGTTCTTTCTGATAATTTGATGAATTCATCTGAATCGCGCGTATAAACAACTTCTATATCGTTAAATTCTGATTTTAAATAGTCACCTAACATTATAGATACATCAAGGACCACATCTTTTTCTGCTTGTTTGTATCTACCGGTTCCTAAAGTCCCCGGATCTTTACCCCCATGCCCCGGATCAATAACAATCTTTTTTAAACCTAAATTGGTATTTTGAGCTGGTAAAGAATAAAAACTATGAACAACAATAAGTGTAAGAAATATTGGAATTAATCGTTTCACATATAAAAATATTGCGTTAATTCGGTCAATATAAATAAAAGTTAGGAATCCTGAATTTAAAATTTCATAAAATAACAGCGTTTTTAGTACTTTTTTCTTTGAATCTAACATATTCACAAGACACAATGTTGCTGTCTGAAAGTTTAGGAACAGAATCAATTACATATTTTGCCAGTGATTCTATTATTTATGATTTGAAAAATGAAAAAGTATTTCTATATAAAGATGCACAAGTACATTATAAAAACACCGAAGTTAATGCCGGTTTCATATTAATCGATTTTACTACTAACATCATCGTTGCAAAAGGTATTCAAGATTCTATCAAGAATTACGTACAAAAACCTATTTTAAAAGAGAACGGAAATATTTACTATGCAGATACAATTAGATATAATTATAAATCAAAAAAAGCAAAAATAAAAAAACTCCTAACAGAGGAAGATGGTGGATATTTACATGGTCAAGAAATAAAAAAAGAAAATGAAAAAATATACTATTTAAAAAATGGCCAATATACAACCTGTTCGCTTGGAGAGCCTCACTTCTATATTAATGCGAAAAAATTAAAACTAATCACTGGCGAGAAAATTATTAGTGGACCTGCAAATTTAGTATTAAATGATATCCCAACACCATTATTTATTCCTTTCGGAATATTTCCACTTGAAAATACAAGATCTTCAGGGTTTATATTACCAACATATGGAGAATCAGCTAATCTTGGCTACAACTTACGTGGATTAGGTTATCATTTCAGCATCAACGATAACATAAATTTATCTATCACAGGTGATATCTATACTAGAGGTAGCTGGAGGTTAAACATGTTCTCTGAGTATAAAAAAAGATATAAGTTTAGTGGGGCTTTTAAAATTAATTTAGCAAATACAAAAATTGGAGAAATTGGAAGAAATGATTACAGTTTGTCAAAAGACTTTAAGATTACGTGGACACATAAACAAAGTTCAAAAGCACATCCAAATAATCAATTTTCTGCTTCAGTTAATTTAGGTACAAGTTCATACATGCGAAATAATTCATATAATGCTGATTATTTAACCAATACTTTAACATCAAATGTATCCTTTCAAAGAAATTGGGATAATAAACCTTATAATTTATCAATTAATTTAAGACATAATCAAAATACAATCACCAAACAAGTAGATTTAACTATACCAGAGTTAACATTTACTATCAATCGTATATTTCCATTTCAGAATAAAACAAGTCAAGATTGGTTAAAAAATTTAGGAATCAACTACAACACAAATACAAAAAATATACTCTCTGCTCCTGATAGCTTATTATTTAAGGATATATCTGCTAACTTGGAAGGTGGCTTACAGCATTCTATTCCTATTTCCACATCATTCAATTTACTAAAATATATTAATGTAAGTCCAACAATGAGGTATAATGAAAAATGGTTTTTTAAAAAATTCAATGAAGAATCAAATGATACATTGAGCGGAATATGGGCAATACGAGAATTCCAATACTCTACCCAATTTAATACAAAAATCTATGGTTTTTTTAATACTCAGAAAAAACAATTTAGGCATGTATTAACTCCATCAATAAGTTACAATTATAAACCTGATTGGTCAAAAGAAGAATTTGCTAATCTTATAGGTATCTATAGTACTTCAACTGCTAATAAGCAAAGTAGATTAAGTTTCAATCTAAACAATAACCTTGAAATGAAAATACAGGATCAGGGGGAAGAAAAAAAGATTAAATTAATTGAGAATCTCAGCATCAGTGGATATTATGATAATACAGTAGAAAATTTCAAAATGGGACAATTTGATATTAATTTAAGAACCAAGTTATTTGATAAAATAGATTTTAAATCAAGAAGTACCATTGATCCGTATAAACTTAATGAGGATAATATAAGAATAGATGAATTTTTATTAAAATCTGGTAAAATTGGCAGATTAACTAATTTTCAGTTTGATGTTGGATTAGATTTAACCAATCCGCAAAAGAAAAAAGAGTCTCATTTAGTTAATGAAGAAGAACTAGATTATATCAATGAGAATATTGATAATTTCGTGGACTTTTCAGTGCCTTGGTCTTTAAAGTTTTATTATAATTTTTCATATTATAAACCTACTATAGAATCAGAAATAACACAATCAATTAATTTCAATGGAGATCTAAATATTACAGAAAAATGGAAAGTTGGATTTAGATCTGGATATGATTTAAAAAACAAAGATTTTACATATACCTCTATTGATATTTATAGAGATTTACATTGTTGGGAAATGACATTTAATTGGATACCCATGGGTTTCCATAGAAGCTACAATCTAGTAATTAGGGTAAAATCTGCAATTCTTCAAGACTTAAAATTGACTAAAAAAAGAGATTTTTATGATTATTAAGAAGTTATCCAATTTTTTAATATCATATTACCATAGTTAGTTAAAATAGATTCTGGATGGTACTGAATCCCTATAAGCGGATAAACTTTATGAGTAAATGACATTACCGTATTTTCGTGATCTACAGCAGTGATTTTAAATTGATTTTCTTGATTTATTGCAATAGCCCAAGAATGATACCGCCCAACTGTTAAGGTGTGATTTATATCTCTGTAAATTATATCATTTTTATCCAATATCCTAACATCCGATTTTTTACCATGCATTACTTTTTGAAGATTATACAAATCCAATCCATATGAAACTGCTATTGCCTGTGCCCCTAAACAAATACCTAAAATTGGAATTTTATCAGCATAATATTTAATAACATCGATCGTGCAACCAGCATTTTTTGGTAAACCAGGACCTGGAGAAAGAATAATTTTATCGTATTTAATTAGATTAGGGATATTAATACAATCATTACGTATTACATCTACAAATGATACATATGGTTCACAAATATGTTTTAAATTAAATGTGAAAGAATCATAATTGTCAATTATCAGTAATTTCATATATTTTGTAAATTTCGAAAAACTTTCTCTATGAAAAGAAAAATATCATCAAATAATGCTCCCAAGCCAATTGGACCATATAGTCAAGCTATTAAAATAGATAGCTTATTATTTATATCTGGACAAATAGGTATCAACCCAGAAACAAACTTGTTGGTTAATGAGAATATCAAAGAAGAAACTAGAATGGTAATGGAAAATATTAAATCAATTTTATTAGAATCATCTTGTAGATTTGATCATATTGTGAAATGTAGTATTTTCTTATCAAATATGAAGAAATTTAATGATGTTAATGAAGTTTATGGGGAATATTTTAAAGAGCCGTATCCTGCTAGAGAAACAATAGAGGTAAAAGCGCTCCCTAAAAATGTAAATGTAGAAATATCTGCAATCGCAATTTGTAAATAATTATCTTTGATAAAACTTAAATAAAATAATATGAATTTTGATATAATTATCATCGGAAGTGGTCCGGGAGGATATGTGGCTGCCATCAGGGCGTCACAGTTAGGATTTAAAACAGCCATTGTAGAAAAAGAAAGCCTAGGTGGTATTTGCTTAAACTGGGGGTGTATTCCTACTAAAGCTCTTTTAAAAAGTGCACAGGTCTTTGAATATATTCAACATGCATCAGATTTTGGAATTAGTATTAATGACTATAAATTAAATTTTACAGATGTTATTAATCGAAGTAGAAATACTGCATCCAATATGAGTAAAGGTATTAACTTTTTAATGAAAAAAAATAAAATTACTGTCATTAATGGATTTGCAAAATTAGATAGCAATAAAACTGTCAAAGTGATCGATGGTAATAAAAAAGAGACTAGCTATTCTGCTAAACATATTATTATTTCAACAGGAGCAAGATCAAGACAGCTTCCTAACTTAAAACAAAATGGGAAAAATATTATTGGCTACAGAGAAGCATTAAGTTTAAATACATTGCCTAAATCTATGATTATTGTCGGCTCTGGTGCTATTGGTGTTGAATTTGCATATTTCTATAATGCTATGGGATCGGAGGTAACTTTAGTGGAATACTTACCTGAAATAGTCCCAAATGAAGATATCGATGTCTCTAAAGAATTAGAAAAAAATCTCAAAAAGAAAGGAGTTAAGATATTAACAGAATCCAGTATAGATAAAATTGAAGAAAAAAATAAAGGAATTACTGCTACAATTAAAACAAAAAAAGGAGAAAATAAGCTCAATGCGGATATTATCTTGTCAGCAGTTGGGATTACTCCAAATATTGAAAATATCGGCCTAGAGGGCTTAAAAATAGCCACAGAGGGAGGGAGAATTATTGTGGATAGTTACTATCAAACTAATATTCCTGGATATTATGCCATTGGAGATGTTATCCCGGGACCTGCTCTAGCTCATGTAGCTTCTGCGGAAGGAATAATATGTATAGAAAAAATAGCAGGCCAAAATCCAGAACCAATAGATTATCATAATATACCGGGTTGTACATATTGTTCTCCAGAAATTGCATCCGTTGGACTAACTGAAGCGAAAGCAAAAGAAAAAGGATATAAGTTAAAAATTGGGAAATTTCCTTTTTCTGCATCAGGAAAGGCAAATGCGGCAGGTCACACACAAGGCTTTGTTAAAATAATTTATGATGCGGAATATGGTGAACTTCTAGGAGCTCACATGATAGGCTACAACGTAACTGAAATGATAGCTGAAATTGTAGCAGCGAAAAAATTAGAAACAACTGCTCACGAAATTTTAAAAAGTGTTCATCCACATCCAACAATGAGTGAAGCGGTCATGGAAGCTACAGCAGATGCTTACGGAGAAGTTATACATTTATAAACCAATAATTTTTGAGTACTGAAAGGGTAATCTTCATATCATGATCAATAAGCAATTTATTTAAATTATTTTCCTAGAAATACAAATAAACAATATAATCCCTCGAAATAAATTTGGGACAGATATAACATAAAAAAAGGTGGTTTTATTTTAAAATATATTTTTTCTCCACTGTTCCGTCATCATAAATATTAAAAAATATACACCCTATGTATTGGTAAGGTATTTGTCTACCAAGAACATCAACTGTTTTCATCAACAAGACTAAGAGAAGGGTTAATTAAATTTAAATCCTGTGTTATAAATGTAGTTGCAACATCTTCTGCCTTTTCTAAACTCACCTCATCAGCCCACGAAAAAGTAAAGCATAAAAAAATATAAAATAGTAGGCATTTTTTCATAAATGATAAATATTAAATTCTAAATAACATTGTGTTACATCTTTACAAAGACAGGGAATTTATAGATAACATAATTATGTATTATATGTGCATAAATTCATATTAAAAATAATCTAGAAGTTGCATAAAAAATCATTAAATATATAAATAAACAAATGCTTTTTTAAAATTTTATAAAAATTAAAAAAATATAAACCTTATATTTATCTTTGTAATGCTAAGTGTCTGGAAAAAAGTATGTTATAGCAAGAGTATGACAGAATGTCAATTCATGTTTTTCTGCAAAAACAATAAAAATCAATTGAATTTATTTGAAAATATTATGTAACTTTGGGATCTATGAGAATTGATATTTTATCACCCCTACCGCACTTACTAAAAGCACCATTTACAACATCCATTTTAGCAAAAGCAATTGAAAAAAAAATAGTTGAAATTCACATTCATGACCTAAGAGACTATGCTACAAATAGCAAAAACCAAATTGATGATTATTCATATGGTGGTGGCGGCGGAATGGTATTAATGATTGAACCAATCGCAAACTGCATCGAGACACTACAGAAAGAAAGAAAATACGACACAGTGATTTTCATGACACCTGATGGCGAAAAATTAACTCAAAAAACATGTAATCAGCTTTCTCAAGAAAAAAATATTATTATTCTATGCGGACGCTATGAAGGAATTGACCAAAGAATAAGAGATATCCTGATAGATAAAGAAATATCTATTGGTGATTATGTCATGACAGGTGGAGAATTACCAGCACTTGTACTATGTGATTGCATAATTAGATTATTACCTGGAAGCATGAGCAATTCAACATGCGCATTATCAGACTCATTTCAAGACAACCTTCTAGCGCCCCCCATATACACAAGGCCTTCGGATTTTAGAGGAAATAAAGTTCCTGAAGTACTTTTATCAGGAAATGACAAGAAAATTTCGGAGTGGAGAGATAATGAATCCTATCAAAAAACAAAACAACAAAGACCAGATTTGTTAAATAAAAAATAAATTGGCATTTTTTTTCTTGCGAATCATAAAAAGATCCTTAATTTTGCAAACCCATAAATGTATGTATCATGAATTTACTAAGGAGTCAAATAGAAAGTAGTTTAATTACCAAAAAAGATCACCCAAACTTCAAAGCTGGAGATACAATTACAGTTTTTTACAAAATTAAAGAAGGTGAAAAAGAAAGGACACAGTTTTTTAAAGGCGATGTGATTCAACGAAAAGGAACTGGATTAACAGAGACATTTACTATTCGCAAAATGTCTAATGGAATTGGAGTAGAAAGAGTATTTCCTATAAATTCACCCGGAATTGAAAAGATTGAAATCAATAAACACGGTAAAGTACGAAGAGCTCGGATATTTTACATGAGACAACGAACAGGTAAAAGCGCTAGAATTAAACAAAAAAGACAATCAAGCTAATTTTCTAAGCTTTCAACAACTGAACATACAGTTGCATCTCCTGTTACATTAACAACTGTTCTACACATATCTAGAATTCTATCTACTGGAAAGATAATACTTATCCATGCAGGATTTAAACCGACTGAATCTAATACTATAATTAACATGATAAGACCTGCACTAGGCACTGCAGCAGACCCTATTGAGGCCATAGTTGCAGTAAAGACAATTAATAATTGCTGACTAACAGTAAGGTCAACCATATGCATTTGAGCTAAGAAAACAACTGCAACTGCCTGATACAAACTTGTCCCATCCATATTGACTGTTGCACCAATAGGCAAAACAAAACCAGACACTTTAGTAGACACTCCTAGATTTTTATTGACACAATCCATAGTTACAGGTAAAGTTGCAGCGCTAGAGGAAGTAGAAAATGCAAGCATTTGGGCAGAAGCAATAGATTGAAAAAAATGAGAATACGTCTTTTTAGTGAATAAATACATAATAGCAGGATAAATCAAGAACACCATAGCACCAAGCCCACCTAAAACAACTAAGGAATAGATTCCTAGACCCTTAAAAATCTCCAAAACGCCTACCGGATTATCACCAGCTAATTTTGATATAACACCAGCTAATAGCGCGAATACAAAATATGGAGCACCCCACATCACAATATCAACCATTTTTAAAAATACACTATTAAAAGAATCAACAAGACCAATAATGACACTAGCCTCTTTCTCTGGTATTAACACAAGAGTAATCCCAAAGAATACAGCAAAAAATATAATCTTCAACATCGATTTATTATCTGCTAAAGATTCAAAAATATTTGATGGCACCATATCAACTATAAATTGCAAAGGACTATTGTTTTTTTGGCGATCAACATCATTTTTAATTTTTTTAAGTTTTTCATCAGACAATTTGTTTTGAGAATTAAGTTCAGAAGAGCTTACAGTTAAATTCTCACCATTTTTCCATTTTTCATATGCTAAATTATTTTCTTGACGCTGAGATAGTGAAATTTTTGCACCCGGCTTTACAAGATTCACTATGCAAAGGCCAATCGAAACAGATAATATTGTAGTTAAAAGATAAGCACCTAATGTTTTAAACCCCATCCGACCCAATAAGGATATATTTGAAATACTAGAAATACCCTTAATAACAGAGAAAAGAACTAAGGGGATAGCAATTAATTTCAATAAGCTTATAAAAATATCTCCAAAAGGACTAATCCAATTAATAGTAAAAGAAGACAAGCCAAAAAAACTTGATAAAATAGACCAAATAACACCTAAAAACATACCAATAATAATTTTCCAGTGCAAACTTAATTTTTTCATAAATCGGATATTTTTGTTGTTTTATTTAATAAATAATAATCTAATATAATCATTGCTGTCATAGCATCCACTATAGGCACCGCTCTTGGCAATACACAAGCGTCATGTCTCCCAGAAGGCTTAATTGTCACATCCTTTAATTTATTATTAATAGATCTCTGCTCCATAAAAAGACTAGAAACAGGCTTAAAAGCTGATCTAAAACATATATCTTGACCATTACTAATGCCCCCAACAATACCACCTGAGTGATTTGTTGTAGTCCCCACCACGCCTGATTTAACACAAAACAAGTCATTTCCTTCAGACCCCCTTTTTCTAGAATAATCAAACCCCAAACCAAATTCAACACCTTTACAGGTATTAATATTTAAAATTGAAGATGCAATAGCGGACTGGAGTTTATGAAAAACAGGCTCCCCTAAGCCAAAAGGGACTCCTTTTATGACAGTAGATATACAGCCACCAACCGTATCGCCATTTGCTTTACAACTTTTAATCAGCTGCTCCATTTCATTAGCCTTTTCTGAAATAGGGCAACGTATTACATTACTATAAATCAAATCCGAATCTACATCTAAATAATCTGCCCCAACATCAATATGACCTACTGATGAAACATAAGATGTAACAGTGATCCCTTTCTGTAACAGAATTTGTGATGCAATCGCTCCACCAACAACCCAATTAACTGTTTCTCTAGCAGAAGACCTACCCCCTCCCCTATAATCACGTAATCCATATTTTTTTTCGTATGTAAAATCTGCATGAGAAGGCCGAAAAACATCTTTTAAATTATTATAATCACTAGATCTAGCATCTTTATTTTTAATGAGAAATCCAATGGGAGTACCAAGAGTCACACCATCAATAATACCGGATAAAAATTCAACCTGATCATCCTCATCTCTATCAGTACTAATAAAACTCGCACTAGGTTTCCGCCGATTTAAAAACTGTTGAATTTTAACAACATTTAATTTTAAACCAGAGGGGCAGCCATCAATAATACCACCAACAGCAGGACCATGAGATTCGCCAAATGTAGTTAATTTAAATAAGTGACCTATTGATGATGACATAATTAAACAAATATATCAATTTCATTAATCATTATATATTCACTTAATTTGCATTATAATTATTTGTATAATAACATGAAAACAATCATAAAAAACATAAAGGAAATAGTTGGCGTTGTAGATGATCAAATAATAAATTACAAATGTGGAGCCGAACTAAATAAAATATCATCTATTAAAGACGGATGGATTATAATAGAAGATGAGACGATAATAGATTTTGGAAATATGGATAATTGGAAAGGAGTGGAAGATTGGAACGAAACAGAAATAATAGATGCAAATAATGGCATTGTTTTACCTTCATGGTGTGACAGCCATACACACATTGTTTATGCAGGGAGTAGAGAAACAGAGTTTTTAGATAAAATTAATGGACTATCATATGAGGAAATTGCAAAAAGAGGTGGGGGAATATTAAATTCCGCTGAAAGACTTGCTCAAACAAATGAAGATGACCTATATAATGAAAGTAAAAAAAGAGTTGATCAAGTTATTAAGTTAGGAACAGGCGCATTAGAAATAAAAAGTGGATATGGATTAGATACCAAGAATGAGCTAAAAATGTTAAGAGTAATAAAAAGACTTAAAGAAAAATACCCTATACCTATAAAATCCACTTTTTTAGGTGCACATGCTGTGCCAAAAGGACAAACAAAAGAACAATATATATCAACCATAATTAATGAAATGATTCCTGAAGTATCTAAAAATAATTTAGCGGACTACATCGATGTGTTTTGTGATAAAGGTTTCTTTTCAGCACAAGAAACTGAAAAAATATTGCATGCAGGAAAAAAACATGGGCTCACCCCTAAAATACATGCAAATGAGTTAGATTTTTCAGGAGGAATAGAAGTAGGCGTAAAAATGGGAGCACTTTCAGTAGATCACTTAGAATGTACATCAAATAAACAAATCGAGACACTAAAAGCATCTAAAACGATGCCTACCTTACTACCTGGAACTGCATTCTTTTTAGGCCTAAATTACCCTCCTGCCAGAAACATGATTGATGCTGGACTACCTATTGCACTTGCCACAGACTTTAATCCTGGATCATGTCCATCAGGAAATATGGCCCTAACTATCTCTTTAGCATGTATCAAAATGAAATTGAGGCCTATAGAAGCCATTAATGCGTCTACAATTAATGGCGCATATGCTATGGGTTTAGAGAAAAAACTCGGCACGATTCAAAAAGGTAAGATAGCGAATTTGACCATTACTAAACAAATTCCATCAATCAACTATATACCATACTCTATGGGTGAGAATAATATAGAAAAAGTTATAATTAATGGCAAAATTTATTACGATTCTCAAACAAATTATTAAGTTTGTATATTAGGTTTCACTAAAGTAGCATTATGACAAAAATTAATTGGCATCATTTTTTTATATACATAATTCCTTTTTTTATTATTCAATTATCAAAATCTCAGAATAGTTGCTCGTGGATTTATCAAGACATCGAAGAAGATGGATACGAAATTGTAGATGATGAAATTACACTATTATATTGTGAAAATAGCACAGATACCATCTGGGCACCTGAAGAATATATTGATGCAACTTGGGAATATGAAACAAATAATGGAGGGGAATGTGAAGATTGGGATTGGGTAGGAAATCAATTTTTTCTATCTATTGATTCAAATGACCCATGCTTGGAAGGACTAAGTCAAGTGACAGTAACTTTTACTGGGTTCCTTGCAGAAGATACAGATCCAGACATATGTGTCTTTAATATACAATTCGATGAGACACCGAATCCTGTCATTCTAGCTGGAAATTTCAATACTGATGAGCAAATTGTACTCTGTGAACAAAATTTAATAGAACTTGAAGCTAGTGGCTTAGGATCTGGCTTTGATAATGGCACAACATCAATTCAATGGTATTTAAACAATGAACTCATAGAACCAACACCTAATCCTAGTAACTTTTTAGATATTCAGACAACTAATTACATTGTCAATGATGAAAACACTTTCTATTTTACAGTATCAAACCACTGCACAGAATTAAATGGATCTGATGAAGAATCAAATTGGCTAACAATTACCATTTACGAAGGATATGAAGAGTGTGAATCATGCCAGTGGGAACCGTTTACTAGAAAAGAATGGATTGATGAAGACGGAATTGGAACAACAAATAATGAGTTTTATATTTTTACACCGAATGATGATGGATTTAGTGATTACTTCCCAGAACCCGGAATGAATGAAGAAAATCGAAATTTTGAAAATGATGATAAATTTTGGCCAACATGTGATGCGACCATTTATCAACTAACTATTTTTAATCGCCTAGGACGTGAAATTTGGCAATCAGAATATAACAATCATCCTTGGGATGGTAAATTACAAAATGGAAAAGAATGTAAAGAAGGACCATATTTTTATAAAATAGAATATATCCTGCATCCCTTATTAGAGGAAATAAATAGCATAACAGAGTTGCCTAATAATGCTACAATTATAAATACCGGAAGCGTATTCCTACATCGCTAATATAATCCATGAATATCCAATTACTTGAGTGCGTTCCCAATTTTTCAGAAGGAAGAAATTCTGAAATAATTCAAAGTATTGTTAATGAAGTCGAAAATACACCAGGCGTGACATTACTCAATGTTGATCCGGGAAAAGCGACAAATAGAACTGTCGTAACCTTTGTAGGAGATCCCGAATCAGTAATAGAAGGGGCTTTTAAATTAATAAAAAAAGCATCTGAGTTAATTAATATGGAACAACACCAAGGTGAACATCCTCGAATGGGTGCAACCGATGTATGCCCATTGATCCCAATTTCTAACATCTCAATGGATGAAGCAATTAAATACTCTAAAAAATTAGCAGAAAAGGTTAGTAAAGAATTAAGTATTCCAACATATTTATATGAACACTCAGCACAAAAAGGATACAGAAAAAACTTAGCTGATATAAGAGAAGGTGAATATGAAGGTCTAAAAAATAAGATGATAGATCCGAAATGGAAGCCAGACTTTGGCCTAATAGATTTTAATAGAATAAAAAAAACAGGTGCGACAGTAATAGGCGCACGAGATTTTCTTATAGCATACAATATTAATTTGAACACAACATCAACTAGAAGAGCAAATGCTATCGCTTTTGACATAAGAGAAAAAGGCAGGATAGCAAGAAAAGGGAATTCATTGACTGGAGAAATACTAAAAGACAAAAATGGAAACACAATCTGGAAGCCCGGCACACTAAAACATGTAAAAGCGATTGGTTGGTTTATAGAAGAATATGGTATTACGCAAATATCTATGAATTTAACAAATATTGAAAAAACACCAATTCATATAGTGTTTGATGAAGTATGTCATAAGGCATCGAAACGAGGCATCAGAGTAACTGGCTCTGAATTAGTGGGATTAATTCCATTAAAATCAATGCTAGATGCGGGTAAATACTTTCTTAAGAAACAGAAAAGATCTATAGGAATCTCAGAAAAAGAAATTATTAAAATTGCAAGAAAAACAATGGGATTAGATGAAATTCAACCATTTAACCCAAATGAAAAAATCATTGAATACAGGATCAAAGAAACACCCAATCTTTTATGCAATCTTTCACTAACAAGTTTTTTACAAGAAACTGCTTCTGAAAGCCCAGCGCCAGGTGGTGGATCAATTTCTGCATATATAGGTGGTCTCGGAGCTGCTTTAGCTACAATGGTAGCAAACTTATCTGCACATAAAAGGGGTTGGGATGAAAAATGGGAAGAATTCTCTATGTTAGCCGAAAAAGGACAAGAATATATATCAGAACTAGAAAAACTCGTAGATAAAGATACAGAAGCATTTAATGCTATTATAAGCGCTTTTAGATTAAAGTCAACAACTAAAGAAGAAGAAGACTTAAAACAAGCAGAAATTCAAAACGCAACATTAAATGCAATTGAAATACCGCTCCAGGTGATGAAAATTAGTCTTGAATCAATGGATTTGATCGAGACACTGGTCAAAAAAGGAAACCCGAATTCAATTAGTGATGTCGGGGTGGCGGCATTATGTGCAAGAACTGCAGTTATTGGCGCATATTTAAATGTTGTTATAAATTCCAAAGACTATACGGATATTAAGGATAGAAATAGATTATTAACAATAGCCAAAAACATACAAGAAAAAGCTATTAAAAAAGAAGAAAAGATTATTAAATTAACTATGACAGGAATCAATAATTCTTCTTAAACCATGAATAGAGGAACAATTAAAAAAATTAGAAAGATATACCTGATTTCCTCTATCTTGGTTGGTATTTTCTCACCATTAATATGCATATCTCTTTTTCCTGAGTTTGACCCAAGAATTCATCCTATTTCATATTTTGGAATCTTAAAGAATACTTCTTTGATTTTTCTTTTTTCGCTCATAATATTTTCTATAGCAATATTTTGGAATGGCATTACTATAATTAAAAAATTAATAAAAAATCAAAAATATAATTTTACCCTTAAAATAATACTAGGAATAGCAAGTATATGCCTATTCTTTACTGGTGTTATACCCATGAATTTTGGCCCATTCCATCAAATTCCAGCATTGTTTTTTTTCTTGACTTACAATTTCTTTATATTTTCTTTTGGAATCGTGAGATCATTATCATATGTGCGAAAAGGCCTTTTTTCTGTATCTATAGGTAGCCTAATGCTTCTTTCATCGCTATTATTGATTCCATTTCCTAGCTACGGAGTAGCCGAAGTATTTTATATATTTTTAATTTTCTTGTGGAATATAATCATGTGGCTACAACAACAAAAATTAATAAGCGTATAAGCTGAGTATTTCATCTTGCAATCTATGATTTGCTAAATATTTTTTTTCTAGATCAGCTGCAAATGGAATCGGCGTATCTAAACTAGAAACCCTATATATAGGGGCATCTAAATACTCAAATAACTCTTTGGCAATAAAAGATGATATATCAGCTCCAAAACCACCAATATTCGCATCTTCATGAAGTATCAATACTTTTCCGGTTTTAATCACGGTTTTTTTTATTGATTCAAGATCAAGAGGGATCAAGGTTCTTAAATCTAAAAGATCAATAGATATCTGATCATTATTATTAATAAAATCTAAAGCCCAATGCACCCCCATCCCATATGTAATAATACTTAAATCTGTACCTGCAGTTAATAAATTCGCTTTACCAAGCTCAATATTATAATACCCATCAGGGACTTCATTAGATGTGCTTCTATATAAAGCCTTATGCTCAAAAAACATTACAGGATTAGGATCTTCAATAGAGCTCAACAGCAATCCTTTTGCATCATTTGGGAAAGCGGGATATACGACTTTCAGTCCTGGGGTGTGAGTAAACCAAGCTTCATTTGTTTGAGAATGAAATGGCCCTGCACCAACTCCACCACCACAAGGCATACGCACAACGACATCTGAACATTGTCCCCAACGATAATATGATTTTGCTAGATTATTGACAACTGCATTAAATCCACTACTCACAAAATCTCCAAATTGCATTTCGACAATACTTTTATAACCACCAATAGACAACCCCAAAGCCATACTTAATATAATAGATTCACAAATCGGAGTATTCTTAACTCGTTCTTTTCCAAATGTGTTTAAAAAACCCTCCGATATTTTAAAAACTCCACCGTAATCAGCAACATCTTGACCCATAAAAATTAAATTATCATGTTTTTGCATCCCTTCAAATAATCCAGAAGAAATTGCATCAACAAAACGCATATTTTTAGTTTCCGTAGAAGGATCGACAGAATTAAAGTTGTAATCCTGAAAAACACTATTTAATTCAAATTTTTCATCCCCCTCAATTTCCTCTTCCTCAAATGCATCAGCTAATCCATTATCTATTTGATTTTGAATTTCCTGCCTCATTGCATCTATTAAATTTTGATTTAATATTTTTTTATCTAATAAAAATTGCTCAAAATTATTGAGAGGGTCCTTCAAAGACCACTGATCTAACAATGCTTTTGGAACATATTTAACACCTGAAGCTTCCTCATGTCCACGCATCCTAAATGTTTTACATTCTAATAAAACGGGCTGAGGATTCTTCCTCATTTTAATTGCTAAATCATTAATTTTTTGAAATACAGCTAACACATTATTACCATCAACCGTATAACCAGAGATACCATAACCAATAGCTCGATCAGATAAATTAGTACAATTATACTGTTCATTGGTAGGTGTAGATAATCCATATCCATTATTTTCAATTAAAAAAATTACAGGCAAAGACCAAACTGATGCTACATTTAACGCTTCATGAAAATCACCTTCACTAGTACCACCATCACCCGAAAAAACAACACAAATTTGATTATTTTTTTTTAAAGAATTTGCCAATGCAATACCACTAGCAACTCCCATTTGAGGACCTAAATGTGAAATCATTCCAACTATATTGTGTGGAATTGATCCAAAATGAAAAGATCTATCTCGACCATTTGTAAAACCACTCTTTTTACCTTGAAATTGAGAAAATAATTGAGAAAATAACACTCCTCTTCCTGTAAATATTCCTAAGTTTCTATGCATTGGCAGAATAAACTCATTCTCTTTTAAAGCATTTATTACAGCAGCGGATATGGCTTCTTGTCCAATGCCAGAAAACCACTTAGATATTTTCCCTTGACGAAGTAAAAGAAGCATCTTTTCCTCAATCATACGTGGAGTTAACATAGATCGATAAAGATCAATTAAAAATTGATCTTTAAAGCCGGATATATTATAATTAATTTTCATTTGCACCAAAATTATGTAATTAATATTTAATTTTGTGGTAATTATAGTTATAATCAATAAATTATTTAGAAAAAAAAAAATATGAGCGATACAATTCCATCACTTGATCTAAATGACTTTAAAAGTGATAATTTAGAAAAAAAAGAAAAATTTGTTCAAACATTAGGGAAAGCTTATGAAGAAGTAGGATTCATATCTCTTAAAAACTATGGCTTAAATACATCTATAGAGGAAAAATTATATGAAGAAGTACAGAAATTCTTTAATCTACCCTTAGACAAAAAAATGAAATATGAAAGACCAGAATTAAATGGACAAAGAGGATATATTTCCTTTGGAAGAGAGAAAGCTAAAGGCTACCAACAATCAGATTTGAAAGAATTTTGGCATTTTGGGCAAGAATTAGATGATGATGATCCATTAATAAATGAATATGAGCCGAATGTAAATTGTGACGAACTACCTAATTTTAATGTTATTGGAAGAAAAGTTTTTTCAATTTTGGAAAGCACTGGTTTACAAATACTAAAAGCACTAGCATTACATCTTGATTTAGATGAGAATTATTTTGATAGTAAAGTTAAAGGCGGAAATAGTATTTTAAGAGCGATTCATTATCCACCTATCACTAGTGAACCCAAAGGAGCTGTAAGAGCAGCTGCACATGGAGATATTAATCTAATTACTATTCTAATGGGAGCAAGTGCATCTGGGCTAGAAGTGCAAAACAGAAAAGGTGAATGGATTCCCGTCACAGCCTTACCTAATCAAGTAGTCGTAAATATTGGGGACATGATGTCTAGATTCACGAACAATAAACTACACTCATCTATCCATCAAGTAGTTAACCCGCCAAAAGAAGAATGGAATAAACCTAGATTCTCAATACCATTTTTTATGCATCCTAGATCAGAAATGTCCTTAAACTGTCTTTCATCTTGTATAACTGAAGATAATCCGAAACAATATGCAGACATAACTGCTGGTCAATTTTTGGAAGAACGAATTAAAGAGTTAGGATTAAAAAAATGAAAAATGGTGGATTAGTATATTCGACAAATAGAGAATTAGATTTAAATAAATCAGAAAAAGGGGATTATTATAAACAAACTGAATTTGTGATTTCAGTTTGTTTTGAGAAAAAAGGAAGGAAAGGCAAAGGAGTAACAATTATTAGAGATTTTCAAGGCTCTCAGATAGAATTATCTATCCTCGCTAAAAACATTAAAACTTGTCTTGGAATTGGAGGAAGTGTCAAAAACAACGAAATCTTACTCCAAGGCAGAATTCAAGAAAAAATCATTAAAATCTTAAATAAAGAAGGATATAAGACTAAGAAAGTGGGAGGTTAATTAATTGAAAAGATTCATGTAACAACGCTCATACATAGGCAAAATTTTATTTACATCATATAATTTTGCTGTTTCATAAGCTTTAAGGCTCATTTCTGTTAGAGTCGCTATATCTGACAATAATTTAATTGACTTGACACTCATATCTTGAATATCAGCGATCTTACAGACATAACCATTTTTTTTATCTAAAACAAGCTCCGCAATACCACCGGATGCAGTGGTTAATACAGGAACTCCAAAAGACATGGCTTCAAGAGCAACAAGACCAAAACTTTCAGACTCAGAGGGTAATAAAAATAAATCTGTTAATTTAAGAACCTCTTCAATTCTATTACTTTTCCCTAAAAAACTGACTTTTTCAGTTAAACCTTTCAATGTAACTAAACTTTTAGCAGCATCTAAATCAGGACCATCTCCAATCATAATTAATTTGGAATCTATTTCACGTTGAATGTTATCAAAAATTTCAATAACATCTAGTACCCTTTTAACGGGTCTAAAATTAGATATATGTGTTAATATTTTTGTGTCATTTTTTCTTGCCGGAAAAGAGGTCGATTTGAAACAAATAAAATTTGGGATAACCTGAATGTTTTTTTTGATATTAAAATATCTTAAAGTATCTAATCTTAAACTCTCGGAAACTGCAGTAACACAAGAAGATTCCTCAATAGCATAATTCACTGCAGAAACAACAGATGGACTTTTCCCAATTAAAGTAATATCTGTACCATGTAAAGTTGTAATAACAGGTAAATTAATCCCCCTTTTAATTAAAATTTTTCGAGCATTAATTGCTGCATAAGCATGTGGAATAGCATAATGCACATGGATCAAATCTAATTTAAATCTTTCCACAATCTCTACAATAGTAGTTGTCAGTGCTAATTCATATGGAGGGTATTCAAATAAAGGATATGTCGGAACATCTACTTTGTGATAAAACATATTAGGCTGTGCATTATCAAATCTTACTGGCTTTTCATATGCTATAAAATGGACTGCATATTTACTCGATAATGCCTTTCCAAGTTCAGAAGCCACAATACCACTACCACCAAAAGTAGGATAACACACAATACCTATATTTCTCATTTTTTCAATCCGTTGTTATATTTAATACGATTTAACTCATATCCTAGTGTATCATATTCATACCAAAAACCATGCTTTTGATCTTTCAAAAAAGATCCTTTTTGCTTAATAATACCAGATGGATAATAAATTATCTTCTCTCCATCTAGCATATTATTAACATAAAAAGATGTTGATTTTAACACACCATCTTTATAGTAAGCATAAGCTGTATCAACAATAAAACCTTGATTATAGATGTACTGAAGACTAATCTGTTCATTATCAAAATACCAGTTTGCAACACCATGTTTTTTGTTATTTACATATTTAACTGTTTCTTGCTTCTTACCATTTTTATAATACTTAATAAATGGACCATGACGAATACCATGAACATAAGAAATTTTCATACTTATTTTTCCATTATCGTGAAAATATAATTGATGTCCATCATGCTGATCATTAACAAAAAATTCTTGTTTTTTTAGCTTTCCTTTTTTATCGAGCGATAACTTTAAACCATTTAATACTCCTTGAGAAAAATATAAGACTTCTCTAATCTGTGTATTATCGTGATATTTAATCCACAAACCATCTTCTAAATCATTAACAAAGCTACCTGCTTCTGAAACTATACTATCAGTATTATACGGAAAAAATAATTTCCAATAGCCTTGCTTAAAGCCAGCATCATCAATCACATTATATTGCGAATAACAGTGAATAAATATAAAAAAAAATAAAAAAAAAGTTTTCCGCATAATTAATTAATTATTGACTGATAAATTACCTGTTGTATATTTGTTCTAATATTTCTCCTAAGAAGCTCAAGGTTCTCTTCAGGAAAAGCTCTCCCATTTGATAAAAATACATAAATAATATTTGTAGATGGATCTGCCCAAACCAAAGTACCTGTCCATCCTGAATGTCCAAAACTTGTTTTAGAAATCGAATCACATGTTGGACCAATTTCATTTGGATCAATACTTGGCTTATCAAAAATTACCCCACGCCTATTATTATTTTTTGTAAAATGTGCTGATGTGAAATAATTAATATATTTGGCAGGTAAAATTTCTGTGCCCATATACATACCATCATCTAAATATAACTGCATTAATTTCATTAAATCAATAGCATTGGAAAATAAGCCAGCATGTAATGCTATTCCACCAAACAAAGATGCTCCCTGGTCATGCACATAGCCATGAACTAATTGATTCCTGAAGTATGTGTCATTTTCTGTTGGAATGATAGAAGATAAAGGCTGTTTTTCTAGTGGATTATATGTAATTCGAAGAGCATCAATAGGTACATAAATATTTTGATGCAAATAATTATGGATACCATCTAGTAAAAAAGCATCAACGATAGGATGAAGGAGATAAAATCCTAAATCACTATACTTATAAGATTGCTCATCTAATAAAGGGTAACCTAGAATAATATCTTGAATAGTGTCAAGATAATCAGAATTAAAAAACAAATTATTTGCAACTTTTAAATTATATTTTTTTGAAACAGTATTAGAAAAAGCCAAATTACTTAAATGATTATTTTCATCTTTAAAATAGGTCCAAAAAGGAATCCAAGGTGAAAGTTTTGACTGATGCGTTAAAATATCAATGATCCTCAAATTTTGAACTTGAGACCTTGACTTAAAATCAAAATAATATTTTATTTTCTTATGTAATTTAATTTTATTCTCATTAACTAAATGCATTAGGATCGGCGCTGCTGATGCTATTTTTGTAATCGAAGCAATATCATATAAATCTGTGTTCTTTACAGATTTTAATGAATCATATGTATGAAATCCAAAAGAACGATTATAAAATATTTTCCCATTCCTAGATGCAACCACTTGACAACCAGGCATGACACCTTGAGAAATAGCCAATTGAATAATAGAATCTATTTTTAACAAGGAATCTGAACTACAACCAACTTCAAAAGGAAGTATAAATTCAAAATTTCGAATAGGATCTAATTCTAATCCATCACCAACTGAAAAATCTTTTGTCTTAACAGATAATTTACCACTAGCACCAATAGAACCAAAATTTAATTGAGCTGTTAAATCTTGAAAATCGCTAGAATTTTGATGAGCAAGAATAATGCCCTCTATATTTTTTACATCTAATGAGTTCAAAAGCTGTGGATGACCAAACAAATTAACAATAATACTATTTTGAATACTTAGTCTAGATAAAAAAATAGACTTTCGCTTAGACATTATGTGTTTATCCCAAAAATTTTTATTCTGATAATGCAATCCTACTAAAACAAGATCATATGAAACTAAATCATTCAACATATCATTCTGAGCACCTAATTCAGCATCATAATCATACTTATCAATTGGAATATATTCGTTTAGTCTATTATAAAAAACATCTCCCGTATCATCTCCCATATGCAAATAAGCAATGTTTAAAAGATTTAAACTATCTATTGGTAGTATTGAGTTATTATTCTTTAATACAGTAATTGATTTTTTTGACAGATTTCGATTTAAAAGAATTGATTTTTCAGTTATTAATTCTAATTCTTTTTTGATTTGATCATCAAAGGCACCCGCCCACTTTTTAATCATTAAAATTTTACGGCAACTTTCGTTTAAATCATTGATTAAAAGTGGATTACGACTAATCTCCTGTTTGATTAAAGTAATAGATTCAGATATATTATCAGGACAAAGTAAAATATCATTGCCAGCTAAAAAAGCATTCAATTCTATTTGACCTGGATTGCCATAATCAGAAAGAGCATTCATGTTTAATCCATCACTAATTATTAGTCCGTTAAACTGCATTTGACTTTTTAATATATTACGAATTATATGAGATGAGAATGAAGAAGGAATACCTAAAGTATCAATAAATGGTAAATTCATGTGTGCAATCATAACAGCACCCAATCCATGATTAATTAATTTTTGAAATGGAGGCAACTCAACACTATCTAATCGCTCTCTATCATGATATAAGATAGGTAAGTTTTTGTGAGAATCTGTTTCTGTATCTCCATGTCCGGGAAAATGCTTAGCACATGCTAAAATATTGGACTCTTGTAAACCTAGCATATAAGACAAGCCTTTTTTTCCAACCAAATCTGGATCAGAGCCAAAAGATCTTCGATCAATAATTGGATTTTTTGGATTATTATTCACATCTACTACAGGTGCAAAATTAATGTGAATACCTAGTTCCTTTAATTGTCTACCTACTTCTAAACCAAAATCATAAATCAAACTACCATCCTCTATAGATCCTAAAGTCATCATCCAAGGAAATGATTGTACACTATCTAATCTCATGCTCAAGCCCCATTCAGCATCTATAGATGTTAAAATCGGCGTTTTAGAATGATTATTATATCTATTGATCAAACTTCTAATATTATGAGGATTAGATTTTAAAAAAATCACCCCTCCTATTTCATAATTAGTAATAAGACTATCAATTTTTATATAATAATCCTCATCAAGTCCCTTTCCTGAACCTATAACCATAAATAATTGACCTATTTTCTGCTCCAAGGAAAATGTGCTTAATACGCTATCTGCAAAATGTATAATATCAGGATCATTATAGGGGATTTGATTTTGAGCAACAATATTAGTTGTTTGAGAAAAGGTATAAAACACAAGAAAGAAAAAAAGAAAGAAAATTTTCAAAATAAATTAGTTCTCATTAAAAGAATAAAACATTAATCTGACTAGGTCGAAATTATCAATAAAAAAAAGAAATCAAAAATATATGATCTATGAAAATTAAAATATTATTAAAAATAATATAAAAACCCCATTATTTGAATAGATCTGAAAAAGGCAATGGGATTTTTATCAACTTTTTATTTGACTTATCATAACAAACTAAACCGGTTTTTACACGGGCAACTTCATCCTTACCATTTGTAATTAAATAAAAAAGTTCAAATCCATACACATATAACTCGGAAACAGATATTTTAACATCCAATTCATCACCATAAAATCCTTCTTTTTTATACACAACTGCACTATCTGCCATCAATAAAGAAAAACCATAAAAATTACGCTCTTCTAAATTAAGAGATTTTAAAAATTGAACACGGGCCTCATGCACAAGACTTAACACAACATCATTACCCATATGAGCTCCATAATTCATATCATAAATTCTTAATGTTAATTTGGTAGAAAAATGATACGTTTCCGGTAATTTTAATCTGATTCTAGGCATAATAAATTTATGTTTTAGTATCTTTAAATTTAAGGATACTATTTCATAATGAAATCAACATTTATATTATTTACAACATTTACATTGCTTTTTTCTATTCTTCAAGGGCAAAACGAAGTAAGAACAATCGAAACAGGAGCTATATTATTTAGGTTAGAAACCAACATACATATATTAAATTATTATAAAGAGAACAATCTATTGAATCAAACTGAAATAAGTAAACAAGCTGATAATAATACAAGCATAATTTATCCATTAGAAAGAGCAAAATTAAAAATAGACAAACAGAATGATGAAAATAAAAATATTGTAACCACATTTGCAAAAGAATGGTCACTATGTCCAATCTATTTTTTTTATAGTAATTTTTCTGATGAAATTATGAATAATAATTTTAAAAATGTATTTAAATCTAATCATGATCCATTAAACAATGATGAAAAGAATGCATTAAAAAACAATTTTCTGATTGCATATATTGGCGATAGCCCTGGCACATTGAAATTCCATTCTTTAGTTGTAGTGGACAATCAATTTCAAACGTTGCCAAAACCATACCCTAAGTACGTGCGGACATATAAGGGCTTATGGTTTTTAGAGAGGAAATTAGATACTAGCATCAAAATACTAGAGAAGAAAATGAAATTTGCATTATCAAGGATAAAGTGATATATCTCGAAAAGCTTGTAGAATTTTAGGACAAATCCAAGCATCAATAGCTGCATATTGAAGTTGGGCTTCTGTTAACTTTTCCGCGGACCAATCAGACAATCTTTGATTTTTACTAATTCTATAACCTAACAACATAATACATAGCTTTATAGCTCCAATACTTTGATAGCCTTTTTCTGTTGCTAAGTTATTTAAATCTAAAAAATTACTAATTTCAAATGGATGAAGTTTTTTCAATCCTATAATGTCATTTTTAATATCAATGCCTACTTTTAAAATAGTAGAACTCGATAACAAATCTATTATATCTTTCTGTAGCCCGATTTTATCTAATCGAAAAAGAAAAACATCATCTCCCGCTGAAATTTGAAGCAAAGATACATTATAACTAACACCTTTTTTAAAAGATGGCTTTGTTTCGGTATCAAAACCAATAATTTTCACTTTAGATATTCGCTTACATGCTTTAGAGGCACTCTCAACATGATCAACTACATGCACCTTCCCATTAAATTGGATTAAAGGGTAATTAACAATATCTTCTTTTGGCACATATTTCACAATTCTAAACTAAATAAAAATAACCACTATTCGAAAAAGGTTCAATATTCTTCTGAGCCCAAATAGGTACAATACTCATAATGTCTTTTTGCAGACAATACTTAACATCTTCATCTAAGTTCATTCTCTTTCGATAAGCAGAATCTATAAGGAATTCAAATAGATTAGATTTGGCTAAGTCATACATATGATTAGCTAATAAAACTGAATCTGAATTAGCATAAAACCGATTATCTAGCAATATTTCTTTTGATAATAATCCAGCTAATAATAAATCTTCTACACATACCTGACCTTTCCAACCCGAACAAACAATTAGAACATCTTCTTTTATAGAAGATAAAATATAATTAACAATAGCACTCGCATTTAAAAAGGAGGCTAATAACATTCCAGAAGCCAGTTCTTTGGATTTCTCAATCGCTAATGTTCCATTGGTCGTAGTAATAACTAAGGCATGTCCATTAAAATTTTTATCATGATATAATAAAGGTGAATTTCCGAGATCAAATCCTGGAACAATAGCTCCATTTCTTTCAGCAGCAACTAAATAGCGATAATCATTGATCTTATTACACGCCTTATACTTATTAGCTTCTTCAATCGTAGAAACAGGGATTACTTGATTGCCACCATTATTCAAAAAAACACACATCGCAGAAGTTGCTCTAAACACATCAATAATAATAACTTTTTTACTACTAAGATCAAACAAGTCTATAATAGATGGACTGAGACAAATATCTATTTTTTGTTTATTTCTCATAAAAAGGAGGCTTAATGATTGTAGCTTTAACTTTTCTATTTCGTATAGAAATAAAAATAGTATTATTAATAAATGCATCCTGCTTGATGACATATCCCATCCCAAATCCTTTTTTAAAAAATGGGGACATTGTTCCAGAAGTCACAGAACCTATCAAATCCCCTATTTGATTATAAATTTTATAATCTTTTCTAGGTATTCCCTTTTCTTCTAATAAGAAACCAACTAATTTTTCTTGAACACCAGTTTCTAATTGTTTAGAAATCACATCCTTACCAATAAAATCTTT
>PBKX01000005.1 GCA_002722215.1 Flavobacteriales bacterium
CAGAGGCAGATGCTGTTAGTGTGTCAGAGGCAGATGCTGTTAGTGTGTCGGATGCAGATAGTGTTAATGTGTCGGACGGAGATACTGTTGGTTTGTCATCTAATACATTAGAGTTTGTGAAAGAAAGCCAATTACAAGGGGTTCGTCAAACATCCATTACAAAAACTAGTATTCTTACGGAGGATATTATAAGTGATGATATTGACAATGTGAGTGAATCTAATATGAAGCGTGCCGAAGAAAGAAAAAAAAGACTACAAAAGTTTCATAATTTAAATTTTAATAACCAAGTTGTTTTACAAGAGTTAGAAGATGAACCAGCATATAAAAGACAAGGGTTAGAATTAGATGATGTGTCGCACTCTTCAGAAGAGCCAGTTTCTAGAGTTTTTTTAGAGTCAAAAGAAGATCAGGTTGAGTTGAAAAATAACAATTCTTTTTTACACGATAATGTTGACTAATATGGGATTAGAAGAAAAAATAATGATTGATATTAAGAGTGCTATGTTAGCTAAAGATGTATTGCGGTTAAGTGTTTGTCGAGCTATTAAGTCGGAGTTGTTGCTTATAAAAACGGAAAAAAACTCACAAACATTAAGTGAGGATAAAGAGATAGAAATTTTACAAAAATTATTAAAGCAAAGACAAGAGTCTGAAGCGATCTATATCGAGCAATCAAGGCCAGATCTCGCAAAACATGAAAGTGAGCAATCTAATATTATTTCAGAGTATTTGCCTAAGCCATATACTAAAGAAGAGCTCAATCAACTGATTGATAGTTTGATAATCGAGTTAGGGATTAGTTCTAAAAAAGAAATGGGTAAATTGATCTCAGCTACTATTCAAAGAGCCAAGGGGAGGGCTAACGGTAGATCTGTCTCAGAAATTGTTAAGAGTAAATTTTAATTATATAGGGAGTGTTCTCTCTTATAAGGCTCCCTTCTGTATAAAGAGAGCCTCATAGGAAATAGAACATTTACATCATTCCTGGCATTCCACCACCCATTCCGGGTGCACCCATAGGAGGAGTCGCAGTTGCTTCCTCTTTTATGTCTGCTAAAACACACTCCGTTGTTAATAACATGCCCGCAACAGAAGCTGCATTTTCAAGAGCAATTCTTGTAACTTTTGTAGGGTCAATGATTCCGGCTTTTAACATATTTTCATATGTGTCAGTTTTTGCATTATATCCAAAATCACCTTTTTTATTTAAAATTTTAGAAATTACAACTGAGCCTTCTCCTCCTGAATTAGTTACTATTTGTCGTAATGGTTCTTGAATTGCTCGTGCTATAATTTGTACTCCCGTTTTTTCATCTTCATTATCGGCGGTTACGTTTTTCAGCTTTTCTCCTGCTCTAATTAATGATACGCCCCCGCCAGGGATTATCCCTTCTTCGATTGCTGCTTTGGTTGCTGCTAGTGCGTCATCTACCCTATCTTTCTTTTCCTTCATTTCCATTTCACTTGGTGCACCCACATATAAAACTGCAACGCCGCCAGCTAACTTGGCTAACCTTTCTTGTAATTTTTCTTTATCATAATCAGAAGTGGTAGATTCAATTTGAGCTTTTATCTGATTGATTCTCATTTCAATATTTTTCTTTTTTCCGGAACCATTCACAATAGTTGTGTTATCCTTGTCGACCACTATTTTTTCACACTTACCTAGCATCTCCATGGTAGTTGCTTCTAATTTATGTCCTTTTTCTTCTGATATTACAGTCCCTCCTGTTAATATGGCAATATCTTCTAGCATTTCTTTTCTTCTGTCACCAAATCCTGGAGCTTTCACTGCTCCAATTTTCAAACTCCCTCTTATTTTATTGACCACTAGTGTCGCTAAAGCTTCACCATCAACATCTTCCGCAATAATTAGTAGTGGTTGGCCAGTTTGCGATGTTTTTTCTAACACCGGTAAAAGGTCTTTCATGTTTGAAATTTTCTTGTCAAAAATTAATAATAATGGACTATCTAATTCCGCTTCCATTTTATCTGCATTTGTTACAAAATAAGGAGATAAGTATCCTCTGTCAAATTGCATACCTTCTACAATTTCTACAGAAGTGTCAGTTCCCTTTGCTTCTTCGACTGTAATAACGCCCTCTTGTGTAACCTTAGACATTGCTTCAGCAATTAATTTGCCCACCTCATTGTCATTATTAGATGAAATTGTAGCAACTTGTTCAATTTTTTCATTGTCATGCCCTACAGAAACAGATTGTTTTTTGAGATCCGAAACAATAGTTTTTACTGCTTTGTCAATGCCTCGTTTTAGGTCCATTGGGTTTGCTCCAGCAGTCACATTTTTTAAGCCAGTTGAGACAATGGATTGTGCTAGTACTGTTGCAGTAGTAGTCCCATCTCCGGCCTCATCAGCTGTTTTAGATGCCACTTCTTTTACCATTTGTGCGCCCATATTTTGAATTGTGTCTTCTAATTCAATCTCTTTTGCAACAGAGACACCATCTTTTGTAATTGAAGGGCCTCCAAACTTTTTGTCAATTACAACATTTCTTCCTTTAGGTCCAAGTGTAACCTTCACTGCATTAGATAATGCATCTACACCTTTTTTTAAAGCATCGCGTGCTTCTATATTAAACTGTATTTCTTTTGCCATTTCAGTATTTTTTTAATAATTAAATTTAAGTAGTTAAATAATTGCTAGTATGTCAGATTCTCTCATTATTAAATAATCGGATCCTTCATGTTTTAATTCAGTGCCGGAATATTTCCCATAAAGTATCTTGTTTCCAACTTTTAATGTTATGGGGTTTTCTTTAGTTCCAGGGCCCACGGCTATTATTTTTCCCTTTTGGGGTTTTTCTTGTGCAGTGTCTGGTATAATAATACCGCTTGCAGTTTTAGTCTCAGCAGCGGAGGGCTCAACTAGAACTCTGTCCGCTAATGGTTGAATTTTTATATTTTTCATACTTTTTAAAATAAATTAAACATTATCGATTAATGAGCATAAACCGTGCCAAATGTACAATTGTTAGACAAATCAGTCATTATGTCATTAAAATTGAATTGGTGCCTATGATTTTTTACTTTATTATTTTAATTCATCTTCAATATTCAAGTCAAAGGCATCTTCTGTGTCCTCTCCCTCTTTTTCTCTAACATTATCAATCATAATTTCTTCAGTAGCGTTTGATCCTCTCGGGATAGCAAAATTAGACAAAAGAGCTAATGAGACTAATGTGATCGCTAAAATCCAAGTAGTTTTTTCAAGAAAATCGGATGTTTTTCTTGCACCCATAATTTGATTACCACCCCCAAAGGCTGAAGACAGCCCCCCCCCTTTTGGGTTTTGAACCATGATAATTAATATTAATAGTATGCAGGTGATGATTATGAGTATTGCAAAAAGACTGTACATAATGAATTATTTTAATATATTTTCAATATTCTTTATTTGGTTTGCAAAGAAACCACTTTTTTTTGGATATTTCAAGCTTAATATCTGATATGCTTGAATCGCTCTTTCATAATGGCCTTGCTCTATGTATGTTTTTGCTAAAGTTTCAGTAGTTAAATCATTGTTGTCTTGAGTGCTTTTTTTAATATTTTCGATAATATATTTTTTATTAATTTTCGGTTTTTTGATTAAGGATGAATCTTTGAGCCAATCTTCAAATAAAAAGGAAGTTTCGTCTATATTTTTGAAATTGATCTTTTTTGGAGGATGTATAAACTCGAATAATTTTTTTCTATTTGAAGAATATATAGCAGAAATTGCCAGAGTTTTGTTAAAATTAATATCGTCGGATAAATGTGTTTTTAGTAATGACAAATTGTGTAAATGTTCACAATATGGAAATTCATTTTGAACTTTGGTTATTTCGCTTAGCTCAATTTTGCCAATATTTTTTCTTGGACTGTTGATTAAGTTATTGAATTCTGTTTTATTCATGCTAATTCTCTTTACCAATTTAAAAATGCTGCATTAAAAATATCTTCAATTAAATTATTAATTATGATGTCATTTAATTCTTCTTCCTTTGCATAGAAATTTTCATCACTATCAAAATCAGCATAATCTGTGAATACTGTATTGAAATTTTGAGTTGGATCAAATTGGTTGTTGTAGGTAACTTCTACGCTGATAGTGAGCCTATTCTTGGCTGCTGTTTCATTATTCTCAATGGCCATTGGGCTGACCTCATATTTTTTTATTCTGCCGGAGAAATTAATCTCTGATTTTTGGTCCCCCCAAACTAGATTAGACTCGGTTAAGCATTTTGTTTTCAGGCTCTCTGTTAGTTTGTTACTTAAGTTTGGCTCAATTAACGTAGCCTCATTTTTAATATAATGAATGTAAATTGTTTTTGCTTCATCAGGAATTGATGCTCCTGAAAAGGAATAAACACCACATCCATTGATTGTTAGCAGAAATATGTAGAGTGCTATTATATATTTTTTACTTCTTGCCTGTAAATTAGAGTTCATATTGTTTTATTTTTCGATAAAGTGTTCGTTCTGATATTCCTAATTCTTTTGCGGCTAGTTTCCTTTTTCCCTTATTTTTTTCTAGTGCCTTTACAATCATTTCACATTCATTGTCTTGAAGTGATAGGTTTTCCTCTATGATCTCTTGTTCTATAATAGTTGATTTGGCACTGTCTATTTTTTCTATTTCTAGAGATGTATCTGTATTATAAATTCTTCGAATTTGTTCCGCATTTTTAGATCTAATTCTATCTATGCTATGGTCACCTTGTATTAGGTCAAGAGTTATTTTTTTTAAATCATTCAAGTCATTTTTTAAATCAAATAAAATTTTATACAAAATTTCTCTTTCGGAAAAATTAGAAGAGTCACTGTCGGTAGCTTTAATTAATGATGATTCAATCCTATCGTTTGAGCTTAGATGATGTCTAATGTCCATTTCTTCAAGTATTCTTTTTTCTTCAATAATAGATAGCTTTTCAGTAAAATTTTTTAGTTCCCGAATATTGCCTGGCCAGCGATATTTTTCAATTAATTGGATTGCTTTTTCTGTTAATTTTATGGGCGGTATATTATGTTTCTCTGAGAAGTCTGAAGCAAATTTCCTAAATATTAAGTGAATATCTTCTTTTCTTGATCGTAATGGTGGCATTTCAATTTGGATTGTATTTATTCGGTAAAATAAATCTTCTCTAAATTTATTTTTTTTGACAGCTTCTAATAAATTGATGTTTGTAGCCGCAATTAATCTAACATTAGTTTTTTCAACTTTTGATGACCCCACTTTAATAAATTCTCCATTTTCAAGAATTCGGAGTAATCTCACTTGTGTTGATAGAGGCAGGTCTCCAATTTCATCTAAGAAAATTGTTCCATTGTTGGCAACTTCAAAATAACCTTTTCGGGTATTTATAGCGCCTGTAAATGCGCCTTTTTCATGGCCAAACAATTCGCTGTCGATTGTACCTTCTGGAATTGCGCCACAATTGACGGCTATTAGTTTGCCATGTTTTCTTAATGAATTTTCATGTATAATTTTTGGAATAATATCTTTACCGGTGCCACTTTCTCCAGTGACTAAAATAGAGATATTTGTATTTGCTACTCGTAGAGATTTTGTTAGGGATCTGACAAATATTTTTGAATTGCCTACCAATTGAAAACGCTGTTTTAGTTTTAAAATGTCAGTACTCATAGCTTCTTATATTATTTCACCAATTAGTGTGGCAGATGTACACTCGTTGATTCTCACTTTCACAAAATCTCCAATTTCTTTATTGTTTTTTGGAAATACTACAACTGTATTTTGAGATGTTCGTCCAAAGAATTGTGCGTCTGATTTTTTTGACAACCCCTCAATTAAGACTTCATGTTTTTTATTTATGGATTTTTCGTTTCTAATTAATGAGTGTTTATGTTGAAGATTAATAATTTCTTGCAACCTTCTTTTTTTAATCTCCAGAGAGACATTGTCCTGCAGCTTTCTTTGTGCAAACGTGTTGGGCCTCTCAGAATAATAAAACATGTAGCTGAAGTGATATTTTACAATATCCATTAAGCTCATTGTGTCGGCATGATCTTTTTCTGTCTCATTACAAAAACCTGTAATAAAATCAGATGATAGTCCGCAGTCAGGTATGTATTTATTAATAGCATTAATCCTACTTAAATACCATTCTCTACTATGTCCTCTGTTCATCAACTTTAATATTTTCGAGCTCCCTGATTGAACAGGCAGGTGGATATAGTTGCAAATATTTTCATATTTTGCTATAGTCTTCAGTACATCATCTTTCATGTCTTGTGGATTGGAGGTTGAAAATCGGATTCTTGTTTTTGGATTTTTTTTAGCAATCATCTCTAGTAACATCGAAAAATCAATAGCTTCTTTTATTTTATTAACAGGGAGCTTTAGGAGGTCTTTTTTTGCCCCCCCCCCAAACCAAAGGTAAGAATCAACATTTTGTCCGAGTAGTGTCACTTCCTTATAGCCTATTTTACTTAATTGCTTCACTTCGCTTAAAATACTTTCTGGGTTTCGGCTTCTTTCCCGTCCTCTTGTAAAAGGCACTACACAAAAACTACACATATTATCACAGCCTCTCGTAATTGAGACAAAGGCCGTGACTCCATTACTATTTAATCTTACGGGGTTTATGTCTGCATATGTTTCTTCTTTGGACAATATAACATTGACAGCTTTTCTTCCTTCATTAGTTTCTTTAATAAGTTTTGGTAGGTCCCTATATGCGTCAGGACCAATTACTAGGTCAACTAGCTTTTCTTCATCTAAAAACTTCTCCTTTAGTCTTTCGGCCATGCATCCCAGTATCCCAATTACTAAGTCTGAATTTGCTTGCTTATTTTTTTTAAATTCAGTTATTCTTTTTCTAACAGTTTGTTCGGCCTTTTCTCTAATTGAACAGGTGTTGATTAAAATTAAATTTGCTTCATGTGGGTTTAGTGTTGTTATATATCCTTCTTTTTTTAATATTGATGCCACAATTTCACTATCTGAAAAATTCATTGCACAGCCATAGCTTTGTATATATAGTTTTTTTGAAATGCTATTATTTCGGGTTTTTATTTTTTTTTTCTCTTTTTCTTTAATTAGCATATGTCAGATTTCAAATGGTTTCCTTGCAAATCTAAAAAAAAAAACAATAATCTGACAAAATGGCATGTTAAAAAAAACTATTTATGTATTGTTTACTTGGAATTTTATTTAATCAACGAATTGGTATTATGAAAAAAAATTATTTTTGCATCAATTTTTCAAATTTATACACATGAATAATTTAGTCATTGTTGAGTCTCCTGCTAAAGCTAATACCATTGAAAAAATTTTAGGTAAAGATTTTAAAGTTGTATCAAGCTATGGTCATGTTAGAGATCTAGAGAAGAAAAACATGGGTATAGATTTAAATAATTCGTTTACTCCGAATTATCAAATTTCTATTGACAAGAAAAAAGTAATACAATCACTGATTAAGGAGTCAAAAAAAAGTGATATTATTTGGTTAGCTACAGATGAGGATNGNGAGGGGGAAGCAATAGCATGGCACNTNTATGAGGTGTTGGGGCTTGAAAAGAAAAATGTTCATAGAATAGTATTTCATGAGATTACGTCCACAGCTATTAAGTCAGCAATAGCAAATCCNAGAANTATAGATANTAATNTAGTAAATGCTCAGCAAGCTAGGCGTATTTTAGATAGGATAGTTGGATTTAAGNTGTCTCCAATTCTTTGGAAAAAAGTTCGTGCTGGATTATCTGCTGGAAGAGTGCAGTCAGTNGCTGTTNGATTAATTGTTGAAANAGAAAAAANCATACTTGCTTTTAATTCTAAAAAATCGTATCAAATATCTGCTGACTTTGNAACATCTAATTCTGAGAATTTNTCTTCTATTATATTAGAGCATGTTGATTCCAAAAAAGANGCATATGATTTATTNCATTCATTTATAAATTCAGATTTCACAGTTNAATCNATAGACACTAAGCCGTCTTCAAGTTCTCCTTCAGCGCCATTTACNACCTCAAGTCTACANCAAGTTGCTTCTAATAGNCTNGGATTTTCNGTTAGTAGGACGATGAGTGTNGCACAAAAACTATATGAAGCTGGACATATTACTTATATGAGAACAGACTCTACTAATTTATCAAAGGATTCTATTGTCAGTATGCGAGATTACATAGTAGAGACGTTTGGTGAAAAGTATTTTAAAGAGAGAGGATATGCGACTAAAGCAAAGGTNGCACAGGAGGCACATGAGGCCATTAGGCCAACAAATACCCNTAATTTAAATGCTGGGAAAGATGANGCTCAAAAAAAACTNTATAAATTAATATGGGANCGCTCCGTTNCTTCTCAAATGAGCAATGCTATTATTGATAAAACGATTGTTAATATACAGGCGTCTAACTCTAAGNAAACAATCTTCCAGTCAAAGGGNCAGGTTGTAAAGTTTGACGGTTACTTAATAGTTGGTAGTGGNNCTTNTNCATCAAATAATAAAGAAAAANTACTACCTAATTTAATTGAAGGAGAGCGACTTGATCCTAAATTGATTCTTGCAAAAGAAAAACACTCAAAACCACCNACTAGATTTACAGAGGCATCGTTAGTAAAAAAATTAGAGGAGNTNGGTATTGGNAGACCTTCTACGTATGCCCCTACTATTTCTGTTATACAAAAAAGAGAGTATGTTGTTAAGGAAAATATAGAGGGNNCTAAACANCCTATTAATTATTTAACACTATCNAATAAANTTATTAAAGAGGACCANGTGGAAGAGGTNGTTGGGGCTGAAAAGAGTAAGCTTTTGCCNACAGAAATTGGCAAGCTAACGAATGATTTTTTAGTTCAGCATTTTACAGAAATTTTAGAATATGGCTTTACTGCTAGCATTGAAAATCAATTTGACGATGTTGCNGGGGGTNATGTTGGNTGGACAGANATAATTAAGGACTTTTANAATAAATTTGAGCCAACAGTTTTAAAGGTTGATAAAAATAGCTCAAAAGTAACTGGAATCAGGAAATTGGGAGTTGATCCGAANACNAATAAAAATGTATATGTAAGGTTAGGTAAATTTGGNCCGATAGTTCAGATTGGTGAGNTAGAAGAAGGGCAAGAAAAGCCAAAATACTCANCTTTACGTAAAGGNCAGACCATGGANTCAATAAGTTTAGAGTCAGCNTTGTCATTATTCCAATTGCCAAGAAATGTNGGGCAATTTGAAAACCTAGACGTAATTACAGCAGAGGGCAGATATGGNCCNTATATTAAATATGATAATGCATTTATTTCATTGGGTGAGCTAGATCCTTTAANAGTGGATTTAGATANNTGTAAAGAATTAATCCAAAAAAAGCGTGAATTTGACAAGCAAAAAATGATTAATTCATTTGANGATCAAGGTGTTTCAATTGANGTTTGTAACGGTAAATATGGCCCATATGTTAGGTTTAAAAAGCGGAATTATAAAATACCAAAAGACTCAGATCCCAAGCAGCTTACAAAAGAGGATTGTTTAAATCTAATTAATAAATTGTCAAAGAAATAAAAAAACAATTTTTATATTGTCTTTATGTTTTCTAATTATTTTGACCCGGTCTCTCAAGATNTTGTCGATTTTAAANCTCAATTAAATAGACATTCTCTTGGATCTNATATTGAATGTTATCATGGTGATTTTTTNCCTAACATTGATAGTTCGGATATCGCCTTAATTATTGTTCCTGAAAATAGAGGACGAGTNAAGNAGATGNNTGCAAGTTCGTATTCTCAATTTAGAAAAGCATTTTATGGACTATTNAAGGGTGATTGGGAATATAGGATTGTAGATTTTGGCAATCTAANGCCAGGNTCCGAATTAAAAGACACATATTTTGCACTTAATGATATTGTTTCATCACTGTTAAGTCAAAGTGTCTTTCCCATTATTTTNGGTGGGAGTCATGANTTAGTATATCCTNTGTATCGCTCATATGAGTCCTTTACAAAAGGAGTTAATTTNCTGTCTATTGACTCAAGGTTTGATTTAATAGATGATAGATCCAGNAATATAACTAATAATAATTTTTTAGGATANATTATTAAACAAGAGCCCAACCATCTTTCTCATTTTGTTAATTTAGGTTATCAAAGCTATTTGTGTCAGAATGATGAATCAGCTTTATTAGAAAAAATGTTTTTTGAAACNTTTCGNCTAGGTAACTTAAGGGAAAATATTAAAGAGGCGGAGCCATACATAAGAAATTCAGATATAGCGACTATAGATTTGTCATCGATTAAGCANTCAGATGCTCCAGGAACAAATTCGCCCTCTCCAAATGGAATTGATGCTCATCATATTTGTGCTATTTCTAGATATATTGGCATGAGTGATCGGGTTAGTTCATTTGGTGTTTTCGAATTTAATGANATATGTGATCGTGATTTACAAACAGTTCATTTAATGAGTCAAATTATNTGGTATTTTCTAGAAGGTTTCTATTTGCGAGTCAATGATTCGCCAAACGCAAAAAATATTNATACTAATTACCAAAAGTATATTGTGCCNATCAAAGATTCAGATTTGCAATTTATTTTTTANAAGAGTAAAAATACTGGTCGATGGTGGTTTTCNTCTTCCATGGATTTCAACGAGGATATAAATTATAAGAAAAAAATAATAGCATGTTCTTATGAAGATTATTTAAATACTATTTCAGGAGATATTCCAAAACGNATTTATAGGATTTTAAAAACTACGGCTTGAGAGAATTTAATAGATATTNTATAGNATTTTATTTTATCTAATTTTTTTGTTTAAAAAACAAAATAAAATCTATATATTTAGAGCACTTAATTTTATGAAAGATATAATGTTTGAATTACACAAGACGTTCTTTAAACCTATTTTAATCGTTTTTTTCATGATCTGTCTACCTTCATTTGGGCAACAAGATCCTCAGATAACGCACAATATGTTTAATAANTTTATGTACAANCCTGCTGTAGCAGGTGCTTACCCTGAGTTACATGCTACTCTTTTACATAGAAATCAATGGGTNGGTATTGATGGNGCACCATCAACATCTAATTTAAATGCCCATGCGTATGTAGATCAAATTAGAGGNGGTGTTGGTCTGAATGTGATNAATGATAAAGTTGGNATGCTTAGCGCAAAGACGATATCTATGTCATATGCGTATCAATTGGGATTGGGCCCTGGGCATCAATTAGGNATGGGTTTGAGTTTTGGATTTATGCAATATGGGTATGATGGAACTTGGATTACTCCGGATGGAACTAGTGATTCNGCTTTACCTAGTNCTGGNTCTTCGAAAGGTGTTCCTGATTTTGGTNTAGGNTTTTATTTTACGTCAGAGGATTATTATATAGGTTTATCCGCAACCCATATTATACCGATGGATGTAGATTTTGATGGTAAGGCGNTTTATAATCANGCTCGACATTATTATTTTTTGGCGGGTTATGACTACAATATAACAGACGAGTTTTCTCTTAGGGGAAATATTTTTAGTAAAACAGATGGCGTTTCATTGCAAACAGATTTNAATATTAANACTTTTTGGAAAGAAAATTATTGGACAGGGNTATCTTTTAGATATGAAGATGCACTNTGCTTTTTGTTAGGNTTCCAAGTTGCTAATAATCTTACTTTTGCATANNCTTTTGACTNAGTGACTTCAAAATTGTCGACACAAGCAAATGGAAGCCATGAGGTCTTACTAAGATATTCATTTGAGNTAGATGTAATAGGAAGGGGAGATACTCGTTATAGAAGTGTACGCTTCTTATAATTTTATAAACGATTTAATATTATGAAAAAAATAATTTGTTTCTTTTTTATAGNTGGTATTTTATTGAACCTGCCTGCTTGTTTTGCNCCAAATGGCGAATTAACAGGTAGAACAACTACGCGTTTAGATTATACTATCGCGGATCCTATAGGTATGCANCCCATTCCTGCGGGATCTTTTACAATGGGTGCTAATGATCAGGATGTCCCATATGCAACTAGAAATAATATGAAAACGGTTACAATAAGTCCATTTTGGATTGATGAAACTGAAATTACAAATGATGAATATCGTCAGTTTACNCACTGGGTTAGAGATTCAATTATAAGAAAATGGTTGATAAATAATGATGGTTATGATAAGTGGGGCTATGTCAATGATCCGGATCCAAGTTGGAATCAAGATAAATTATCAGAGGCTCNATCTGATCGNTATATAGAGGAGAATACTTATATTGATTGGTATAGNCCTTTAAATTTTCAAAATAAAATGGTCACAGAGGCTATGATAGAGNCATTAATCCTTGATGATAGTGAGCANCTTCAAGATGAAGATGGTGGAGAGTATATGCATCGTCCACATTTTCAAACTAAACTTATTGATAAAAGAAGATTAGTTTATGAATATACTTGGTTTAATCCCAATGTTGCCGCATCAAGATTGAACTCATATGATTACGATAAAGAAGATTATTCAGAGATTGAGAGAGCTGATGCTTTTGTTCAACGAGAAAGAATTCCTATATATCCAGATACATTGACATGGGTNCGTGACTTTACATATAATTTCAATGAGCCAATGTTTGATAANTATTTTTGGCATCCCGCATATGGCGATTATCCTGTTATAGGAGTAAGTTGGAGCCAAGCNCAAGCTTTTTGTCATTGGAGAACAGANTGGAAATTATACCACTTGCCAGAAGAGAGAAGAGTTTTTGAGNCNCCTTANAGACTACCTACAGANGCAGAATGGGAATGGGCNGCTAGAGGTGGTCGAGAGNTNGCTATGTATCCTTGGGGNGGNCCGTATTCTAGGAATTATAAAGGATGCTTTTTAGCAAACTTTAAACCACTTAGAGGAAATTATTGGGCNGATGGCTANATATATACAGCGCCTGCAACAGANTANTNCCGTAATGATTATAATTTATATAATATGGCAGGTAATGTTTCGGAATGGACTGCAACAGCTTTTGATCCTATGTCAGATATTTTTTCTTCAGATCTNAANCCAGACTATACATATAATGCTAATNCTCAAGATCATCCTCACTTCAAAAAGAAAGTGATTAAAGGTGGATCTTGGAAAGATATAGGTGCGTTTTTACAGATTGGCGCAAGAGACTTTGAGTATCAAGATAGTAGTCGGTGTTATATTGGTTTCCGATGCGTGAAAAGTCATCCATATACACAAGGNACAGAGTTAGGAGAAGAGGGTGTAAGTGGTATTAAAAAGAAGAAGAANAGAAANAATAAAAGACAATCACGAATACAAAACTAATTAGTTAAGAANCAATTTTATTCAAACACTTTAGACTATAAANATTTTTATTAATTTTTTTAAACACAAAACAATATGGACTTTGCTAATTCAAAATTTTATAAATGGATAATGCCTTACTTNTATGGTTGGGGNGCGTCTTTAGTAATTTTAGGAGCATTATTTAAGATTTTACATTTAAAATTTGCTAATGAGATGCTAATGATTGGTATGGGAACAGAGGCATTGATCTTTTTTATGTCAGCTTTTGAAAAAGCGCCAAAACAATATAATTGGGAACGTGCGTATCCNGGTATCTTAGATGTAGAAGATGGAGAGAGTGGCANTGTNATGCAGCAATTAGATAAAATGTTAGAGCATGCGGATGTCGATTCGAAGACAATTAAAAACCTNGGTGATGGTATGAAAAAACTTAGTCAATCTGCAAGTGGTTTAGGTGATGTTGCAGATGGNACCAAGAAGTATAATACTCAAATGNTAACAGCATCTCAAAGCTTAGAAAAAATTAATGATTTATATATGGANCAAATTAAATCTTCNGAAGAACAATTTATGGCAACAAAGAAGATGACNAGTAACTTAACATCATCATTAGACCACACACATAGATTACATGTAGAATTGTCATCATTATCTGAAAATTTAAATGCACTTAATAATGTTTATGGNAGTATGTTAAATGCTATGACAAACCAAAAGAAAAAGTAATATGGCTGGAAATCATATGAGTGAAATGAGCCCTCGTCAGAGGATGATTAACATGATGTATCTTGTGTTAACAGCTCTTTTAGCTTTAAATATATCTAAAGAGGTTTTGGATGCNTTCCAACAAATGGATAATTCAATAGGGTATTCATACGACGNAAAAGTNTCTTTTAATNAAAAAGAATATGANGCATTTAAATTAAAAGCACTNAACAACCCTGAGAAATTAGGTNCATGGAATGAGGTTGCTTTAGAAGTAAAACGAGAGAGTNNTAAANTAGTTNCAGTGATTGATTCCATAAGANANAAACTTGTTGATTTAGCNGGTAAAGANGAAGATGGAAAGTTAATTTCAGTAGATGATAAAGAAATAACAATAGATGTTTTAATNAAGANNNTTGAAGANGATGGTTATGGTTATGGAAAAAAATTNAAACAAGCAAGAGNTGAATATCGAGANTTTTTACTTTCCTTAGANTCTCTTGAGATTTATGAGGGCAGAGATAGTATAGCGAAAACCAANATTATNCATATATTTTCAAATCCAGACTTTGACTCAGATGGNCCAGAGGGTAAAGCTGAACCTAGAAGTTGGGANTACAAATATTATGGACATGTTCCTGTTGCNGCNTTGGCTTTTATGAATCAAATGAAATTAGATGTTGGAAATATGGAAGGTTCTGTTTTAGAATTACTACTAATGAAAACAGGGCAAAGTGCAATTACCGTAAACTCTCAAATAGGGGTTGTAACTGCCCCAAGGCAAAGTATTATGCTTGGGGATAGTTTTCAAGCTAAAGTATTTATTGCTGGTGTAGATACAAACCAGTTGCCTAAATTTAATTTATATNCTTATGATTCGAATGGTGAAAGAATAGATTCTACAGTGGTTGACACTTTAGCGGTTGAAGGTAGTCANGGNTTATTTTCTATACGACCNAAAAAAGCAGGAACATATTATCTTGGAGGAGATATTCTTGTTCAATCAGAAGAGGGTGAAAAAACATATCCATTTTTACATCANTATCGAGTGGATGAAGCTATGTCTGTTATATCTCCAGATAAAATGAANGTTTTATATACATCGGTTCCAAATCCTGTTTCTATTTCTGTTCCNGGATATAGCTCAGATGAATTAACNTTACATTCGAANTTCAAAGATTGTAAAATCAAACGAATAAAGAATGGAACATATGAAATTCAAATTCCAGAACAAAGGGGAAAGAATNGGAAAAAAGAAGTGACTCTAAGTGTTAGAGCAAATAATAAAANTGTAGGTAAACCTTTAGTTTTCAGAGTTAAAAATGTTCCAGATCCTATTCCAATGGTTGGGGGTGTTGCTGGTTATGGTGAGATGTCNAAAGCNGATTTAGCAAGCGCTTGGGGAATAGTTGCAAAGATGAAGGACTTTGACTTTGAAATGAGATATAAAGTATTATCTTATACGATGTCTTATCCAGGATCTGGTGGCCAACAAGACATGCAGGCAACAGGTGGTGAATGGTCAGCAAAAATCAAGAAAGAATTTGGAAGTATTAAAAGAGGGCAATCAGTGATATTTAGAGATATTAAAGTTCAAATTGCAGGTACAAAAAATAAACCTAGAACATTACCGGCAACAGTTACAGTAAAAATTAAATAGTATTATTATGAAAAATCAAATTTTGGTATTTATTATTTTGTTTATTTTCTCATCTAATTTATTCTCTCAAGAGAATAGATCTAATCGAGGCTGGGATGATACGAATCAAACCACGTATTATATGGGAGAAAAAGATAATTCGACAAATGAATTTAGATCTACCCCATATCCGACTTCGGAGACTAATAATCCGGATAATAATAATTGGAATGATGTAACAAGTCATAGAACAAAAGCTATTTGGGCTGACAATTCCACGATTGTCTCGGATGAAAAGACAGGTATGCATAGTTTTATTCCATACACTTATGTGAGTGAAGATGATGTTTTGTGGGCTAAGAGAGTAAAAAAAGTTATAGATCTACAAATGCCTCAGAATCACCCTTTGTATTTCCCAATATCAGTTCGTTATGATGATTATTATAGCGATGGTGGTGGAGAATTACTAAATGAAGTATTAAATACTATGGATGCAAGAAAGAATTTTTTTCAAATTTTAAAAGATGCAGCCACTACAATTAATCCACAAACTGGCAAAACAATTGTTTCCGTGTACAATTCATCTTTAACAAGAAAGTATTCGAATAGAGAGGTGATTGGTGATAGAGCAATTAATCAAGCAGGAATATTTCAAAGAATGGAGGTTGTAAGAGATAGAGATGAATTTGGAGAGGTCATAGATGAACGGGATGTAATTACAGAGTATGAGCCTATAGATATTGTCGGGTATTATATTGAAGAAGAAATATTCTTTGATAAAAGAAGAGCAAAGTTAGACTATAGATATGTTTCAATAACACCATTAGTAGTATCATCTACGGGAAGTGGTCTATACACTTCTAGTAGTCGAAGTGTGAAAGAATTAGGAACTTTTTATTTTCCTGAAGTTCGACATTTGTTAGCAAATCATAAAATTTTTCCTTTGGATGGTAATATTGCTCAAAGAATGTCATTTGATGAATTCTTTCATAGAAAAATGTTTGCGTCTAACATTATTAAGGAAACTAATATGTATGACAGGAATATCTCTGATTATCTCCCAGGTCGAACACTTGATCAGCTATTAGAGGGTGATCGTATTAAGGAACAAATTAGGCGATATGAAACAGATATGTGGAATTATTAAAATATAAAAAAAACCCCATTTGGGGTTTTTTTATATCCTTTTGTGAAGTTCGATTTCATTATTATAGGTCAAGGTATTGCTGGTACGTGTTTTGCTTTTGAGTTATTAAAACATAATAAAACTTTTATTATAGTAGATAATCCAATAAAGGAAAATTCATCTTCTAGAGTAGCGCTAGGCATATATAATCCACTAGTATTAAAATGGTTTACAAAAGCATGGAATGTCGAAAATCAATTAGAGTATTTTTATGATTTCTATGCTAGAATAAATACCTTTTTTAATGATAGTTTTGTTTCAGATACAGGTGTATATAAATTATTGAAAACAGCATATGATCAAAATACATGGTTAAGTAAATCTTTTTCTTCTAAAAGATTTCAATATATGTCGAATAATTTGTTGTCTATTGATAACCCATCATTGAGGAATAATAATTTTTATGGTTTTGTTAAGTCTGCTGGCAGAGTTAATGTCAAAAAACTATTAGATTCTTTTCGAAATTATTGTTTAAAAAAAAGAATACTTATTGAAGAAAAATTTGATTATAATAAATTAATTATATCACCTAACTCAGTTTCTTTTAAGAATATTGTCGCGGATAAAATTATATTTTGCCAAGGTTATCAAGGTTTTGGTAATCCTTATTTTGACAATTTAAATTTTAAGCCTACAAAAGGAGAAATTTTAAATATTTATAGTAAAGATCTAAGGCTTAAACATATTATTCATTCTAGATTTTTATTTACCCCTATAGGAAATGACCATTATGCAATTGGTGCGACTTATAATTGGGAGAATATTAATATAAAACCTAGTTCAGAAGCTAAAAAAAAATTAGTGTCTCAATTAGATTCTATTTTAAAAATACCATATACTATCACAAATCAAATAGCTGGTATTCGTCCTTCTACTGCTGATAGAAAACCATTGATTGGGAGACATGAACAATATAAGCAACTTTATATTCTCAATGGATTAGGGACGAGAGGTATATTATTAGCTCCGTATTTGTCAAAATGTTTAATAGAATATATATATAAAGATGTTCTTATTGATCATGAAATAAATATTAATCGATGCCATTAATATAATAAATAAAAAAAGCCCCGAATAATCGAGGCTTTTCTTATTGTTTATCGAAAAGTCTTACTTAACGATATTCATGTTCTTAGTTGCTGTGAAACTATCAGTAGTCATTCTCACAAAGTAAGTC